>JAFSWV010000064.1 GCA_017444325.1 bacterium
GGGCGAATTCTTCCCTCAGTTCCTCGGGGGCGAACTGGCTGAAGCGTACGGCGGACTGCGAGGATTGGATCTCCCATTTCTCCTTGTCGTTCGTGATGACGAGCTCCATGTTCGCGTCGGTCCCGGCGTGATAGAGAAGATTGTTGTTGAGCGTGTTGGCCCAGGCTTCGTAGATGGAGCCGGAGGAAACCATGCCGGCTAAGGAAAGGCCGTCTTCGAGAAGATCGTCCGTCGCCTGGCCTACGAGGTCAAGGGCGTCGGCTGTCGTCATATTTTCGATGCGCTGGTCGAAATTACTGTCGTCTGGCAGCCTTTCCGGGAGGATGGGGATCTTGCGCTCAAAGCTTACCGGGACGGCGAATTTGGCGATCTCGGCGGCTCTTAGGAGCGCGATCTTCATGCTGTCTATGTCTTTGGGAGAGGTCGTGGTGGAAAAGGAGCCCTTGGCGCGGCCTAAGGTGACGTCCACATCCAATGAAAAGGTGTCCTCGTTGGTGTTGAGTGAGACGCCGGAATTGGCGAAGCGGACAAGTTTGGAAACGCCGCGGTGGAAGGTGAATTCCGCCGCGATGTTGCGTTCGCGGGCGAAATTGCGGAGTTCATTGGCGGCTGCAGCGAAAATTTCTTTCATATCACATATCTCCTTATAGACCGATTTGAACGTTGTCGAAGCGGCAGACAGGGACAAGATGTCCGAGCCTCATGACCTGGCTGGGAAGGCCCTTGCCGCAGTTCGCGACCTGGACAAGCTCGCAGGTCGAGGCGTTGCCGACGGCGGACATCGAGCGCCAGAAGGGAAGCGTCGGGCTGCTGTAAGTGGGATTGCGGACGATGCCGGTTATCGCGCCGTCCTCCACGAGCCAGCCGATCTCGCAGGCGAAGTGGAACTGTTCCCGGTTGGAGCCGATGGACCAGGAGCGGTCGCCGTCCATGATTATGCCTTTCTTGGTGGATCTGACGATATCCTCGAGCGTGCCGTCCGTTCCAGGCAGGATGTTGATGTTCGTCATGCGCTCGATGGGCGCCCTGGTGAAGTCCGTGGCGCGGTTGGAGGCGCCGGACTTTTCGAAGATGATCATGCCGGCTTTCTCGTTGGCTTCCGTGATGGTCTGGCGGGAAGTCAGGGCGCTCTCTAGAATGCCGTTCTTTATCAAAGTGACGTTCTGGCAGGGGACGCCGTCGTCGTCGAAGCCGAAAGAGCCCGGGGAGTTGGGGAGCGTCGCGTCGGCCGCTACGTTCATCTTGTCAGACCCGTAGCGCAAAGTGCCGAAGTCCTGAAGCCTGACGAAGGAGCCGCCGGCGAAGGAGAGCTCGTAGCCCAATATGCGATCGAGTTCCAGGGCGTGGCCTACGACTTCGTGAGTCTGCAGGAACATGATGCCGGGCTTAAGGATGACGGAGCGGACGTCTTTCGGGCATACGGGAGCGGAGAGCACGGACTCCAGTTCGTTGACGATCCTTTCCGCGTGGTTCAGGAAGCACTTCGGATCTCTCAAGAGTTCCCAGCCTCTGGTGCCGTTGGGGTCAAGGGTAAGGTTGTATGTGCGTTCCTGGCTGAGGCCGTCAACGTCGAGTCCGACTACGCGCATGCCGGCGAAGATATCGACGATGTCGCGGACGCCGTAGGAGCCCTCGCTGTCCAGGAAGTGGATCTGGCGGTGTTCGGACTCATAGCTCAAGAAGCGCTGCTTGACGAAGTCTTTTTGCAGCTTGGCGTCCACGCTTTTGAAGAATTCGATCTTCTCAGAGAGGGGAATATCGAAAGGATCGACCTTGCAGGGAGACTTGAAGTGCACGTTGTTGAGCACGTCCCTGGGGGCAAGGGAAATCGGGCGCTCAAGGCATTTGGCGGCTTCCTTGGCGGATCTCAGGGCCCTTTGGAAAGTGCCGTCCAGATCGTTGAGGGAGGAGGCGGAGGCGAAGCCCCAGGCGCCGTCCGCAAGGACTCTGACGCCGATGCCGAACTTGGAGTTCTGCTCGCAGCCTCTCAGTTCGCCTTGCAGAAAGAAAAGCGATTCCGATTCGTCGTAATCATGGAACCTGACGTCGGCGTATTCGGCGCCGGCGGCTTTTAAGCGCGCGAGCTGATCGCGCAGAAGGGGAAGGTAAACGCTATTCATAGATCCTTAAGATGTAAGTTTAATAATCTACTTTATTTTACTAATCCGGCAGCTTTTTGTCAAAGCGGGAACAGTTTAAAAACACGCCGGTTGGTTTTGCTATAATTCTCCCCATGAGAGTTGATCTAGGAGGACTTAATTCCCGCCAGAGAGAGGCGGCGGAGACTATAGAGGGGCCGGTTCTGGTGCTTTCCGGGGCCGGAACAGGCAAGACCCGCACCATCACTTACAGAATAGCCAACATGCTCAGCCACGGCATCGCTCCCGGAAATATCCTGGCCGTGACTTTCACGAACAAGGCCGCCCATGAAATGGCCGAAAGAATAAGAGCCCTGGCGGGGGAGGCGGCCAAAGAGATGCAGATCTCGACTTTCCACAGCCTGGGCCTAAAGATCATCAGGGAAAACACGGAATATTTCGAACTTCCTTCCGCATTCACCATTTACGACACGGCCGACCAGGTGGCGGTCGCAAGGAAAGGCTTGAGAGAGCTGAAAGTACCCAACAAGAAGTTCGATCCCGATAAGATCCTCTGGCAGATGAACAATGCCAGAACGGTCGATTACGGCAAAATTGCTCCGGTATGCGAGGACCAAGAGGACGCCTGGGCCATCCAGCACTTGTGGCCCTATTACCGCGAGACGCTGAAAAAATGTGGGGCGGTCGATTTCGAGGATCTGCTTTTCCTGCCCCTGCAGCTTTTCAAAGAAAAAAAAGACATCCTTGCGAATTATCAGGAACGCTTTCAATACGCGCTGGTGGACGAATACCAGGACACCAATGAAGCTCAGTTCGAGATCATGCGTCTCTTGACCATGAAGAGCCGCAACCTTTGCGCGGTCGGCGACGACGACCAGTCGATCTACGGTTGGCGCGGCGCGGTCATCAAAAACATCCTTGATTTCGAGAAGAATTACAAGGAAGCCAAAGTCATAAGGCTGGAGGAGAATTACCGTTCCACCCAGACGATCCTGGACGCCGCCAATTGCGTGATAAAGAACAACAAGTTCCGCAAGTCGAAAAAACTCTTCACCGCCAACGGCCGCGGAGAGAAAGTTAAGCTCTACTGCGCCGAGAACGAGGAGTCGGAGTGCGCAAGATTGACGGAACTGATAGCTGACCTCCATGCGAAGAAAGTTCCCTACGGCGACATTGCGATCTTAATGCGCACCAACACGCAGTCTATGCGCTACGAGGAGGCTTTGCGCAGGGCGAGGATACCGTACGTCCTGAAGGGCAATTTAAGTTTCCTGGACCGCAAGGAAATGCGGGACTTTTTAGGCTACCTTAAGCTTATGGTCAACACGCTCGACGAAGAGTCGATCATGCGCGTCATCAACATTCCGAAGAGGAAGATCGGCGCGACCAGTTTGAAAAAACTTTCCGATTTTGCCGGCAGCAACAACTGGGACCTCTATACTGCGCTTGGCCATATCGAGGAATGCAAGGAAATAAAGGGCCAGGCGAAGGAAGCGATGAAATCATTCCACGACCTTGTCGAACGCTACCGCGGCCTTGTCAGGCCGGGAAACTACGCGCGTTTCGTAAGGGATCTCTGGGAGGATCTGAACTACGAGCAGGAAATCAGCGAACTGGATACGGCGGACAGGGAGGAGCGTTTGGGGAACGTCAGCCAGCTAATTGAAAGCATAAGTTATTTCGAAAGGGAAAATCCCAATTCGGGCTTGGACGACTACCTCCAGCAGCTTCATTTGCAGGAAGAGGACGAAGAGGAAGACGACGACAAGGATATGAAAGATAAGAACAAGGTCAAGATGATGACCATCCATTCCAGCAAAGGTCTGGAGTTCCCTTACGTTTTCATTGTCGGCGTCAACGACGGGATACTCCCTCATGAACGTTCCGTAAATGAAGGCAGCTTGGAAGAAGAGCGCCGGCTCTTCTACGTCGCCGTTACCAGGGCTAAGAAAGACTTATATTTGCTTTACCCCGCCGAGAGGACCAGATACGGCGTCACGGAAGCCTGCGAGAAGTCGCGCTTCATAGAAGAGATCGACGAAGAGCTTCTTGAGACTTACGACGAAACGGTTCCTTGTGAAGTGACAGACGACGAAGAGGACGAGATCTTCGCGAAATTGAAAGGCATGTTCGATAAGAAATAGACCTTTTATCGGCAGAGACTGAGCAGCGCTTCGCTCAGGATGGCGGTCGTGTTCTTGGAGGAGAAGAAGGAGCTCTCTTCTTCCGTGTAGAGGTAGGCTTTCAGTTCAGGGTCTTGTTCCCAGGCCTTTGCGAGCGTTTCAAGTTTTTCCGCAATGTCGTCAACGTCAGACTGCTCGGCGGTCAGGCCGTGAAGTTTTTCGACGTATTTCCAGGTCGGACTGCCTTTGTCGGAAACGGCCAGGATAGGTTTGCCGGAACCCACATAGTCCGGAAGTTTTGAAAGCAGGGAATTTTTGACGACGTCGATGGAAAAGAGCGCATTTGCTTTTTTCATCCAGCCCAGGCTTTCAAGATAGGGGACTTTCGCTATGAAGTCAAGGTTTTCTTCTAAGCCTAGCGCTTTCGCTTCGCTTTTGTATTTGCTTGGATCGAGGCCTACGAAATGCGCGATCAATTGCGAACGGAATCTCGGCTCTCTGTCCAAAAGGATCTTGAGAGCTTGGAAAAAGTTCAATGGATTGTGCCTGCCGTAGAAGGAGCCGACGTGGACAAGGTGAAGCTTGTCAGGGAAAGGCTCGACTTCGGGATAGAGCGTTTTGTCATAGCAGTGGGGGACAGTGAGCCCTTTTTTCTGGATCTCGGGAGAGTACTTTCCTAGCACAAGCTTTTGCGTCGCTTCCGTTGTGAAGCAGAGTTTGTCAGCCAATTCCGCTACAGAACGTTCCTGCGCGCGGTTCACTGCGGAAATGGGCCAGATCCTTCTGTGATAGGCGTTGTCCACCCAGGGATCGCTGAAATGGGCCAGCCAGGGCAAACCGTAAAGTTTCTTGATTTCTCTGGCAAGAAGATGGCTCGACCACTGCAGACCGAAGGAGGCCAGACAGTCGAAGCTTTCTTTTTCCAAAAGTTTTTTCAGGGCTTTTTTCCCCGCATAGCGCCAGACATACTTGTCGTCCGGCATGCCGAGGGAAAGACTGGCTGTCGCGTTGGAGAAGAACCAGTTCTCGAAAGTGTAGCCGGGTATGAGCTTTATTCTTTTGTCCAGCTTTTCCTCCAGGGACGGGTCGAGCTTGTCCTTCAAAAGTTTGGGGTCGGCCGTATAGACTGTCAAGTCCCAGCCGGCTTCAGTTAGGGCGTTAGCAGTCTTAAGGAGCTGCAAGGACCTCGCCAGAAGCTGGGGCGGAAAAATGAAGGAGACTATCAAAAGCCTTTTATTCGGCATTTTTCTTAGGCAGGAAGCAAAGCGCTAAGGTTAAGATGGAAAACAAAGGCAAAAAGATAATGTGCGAGTAGTCGCAGATGATCGAGCTAAGGTCGCGCTTAGAGAAAATGAAAGTCACTTTGTGCTGTCCTTTTGGAACAGGGACCGCCTGCTGCATAAGGTTGCAGCGGACAACGTCGGTTTTCACACCGTCCACTTCGGCCTTCCAGCCTTCCAGCGGTTCGCAGGCCAGAACAGCGTAGCCCGGGAAGTCGAAAGAAGTCTGCAGCTCGACTTTCTCCGGAGTGAAGTTCACAATGGAAAGCGTATTGGTGCCGTCTCCTTTTTCAAGCGGTTCGCCAGCCTGGAGGAGGCAGACCGCCACGGGGTCCGTTTCCTTTTTGTTCATTATGGCAAGGGCGTCCTCGATCTTGGGGACAAGGATCGCGCTTTGCGATGCGTAGAACCTGGGCAGAGTTTTCTTCAGTTCGCCGATGGTCTGACGCTGCCCCTGATAGCTGAAATTGCCGACGGGTTCGTATTCTATGCCGAGGCTCTTTAAATATCCGATTTCTTCCGTGCCACCCAAAACGTAGCGGACGTTCGCGTAGAGCAGGCGCTTCGCCACTTTGAGATCGTCGCCGTAGAAGAAAGCCTTGCGCCAGACGCTGGGCCTGGAATCAGCCGGCACGTCGATCGTCGGGATGTCGTAAAGCGGGAAATACTCCGAGATCCAGGGATTGTAAAAAGCTTTGTTTATGGCATGCACTCTGTAGAGCTTGTCGAGCTTCGCAAGCTTTTTGATGCCGTCCGGACAGGAGAGGTCGCGGTAATCGGGAATGATGTAGCGCGTCGCGGTATATAAGCCCTGAATGATAAGGACCGCAATGATCGCGCCGAGAACGAAGGCGCGCTTTTCTTTTCCAATGTTGGCTCCGGAACGAAGCAGGAGAATGGCGGCGCCGACTAGTATCAAAGCAACGCTTCCCCAGAACACGGTTTTGGAGCGCTGGGCGACGATCAAGCCAAGTTTGCCGTCCGTCATCTGGGCCAGCTGATTGTCTATCGCGCTCTTTGGAACGCCGCGCTGCCTTAACATCTGGACCTGACTCTGGATCATCGGGTTCTGATTGAGATCCGAGATCATCTCAGCGCGTTTTGACGCGCCGAAGCTGCCGCTTATGACGGAGAGGAAGATGAGCGTTCCCCAAAGCAGCAGGAGAAGCCAGAAAATAGCGAAGAGCTTGTCGCCGTTGCCTAAATTTTGCCAGAAGCGCTTAAGCATGGCTTTCCTCCTTGCAGAGCATGGAGAATCCCATGGCGCTCAAAAAGGAGAGGGCGAGCATTACGGGATAGAGGAACTTTATCGGGTTGCGCATGTCGCTCATCATCGGCAGATGATAGAAGATCCTGTACGGCCCGAAGCCCGAGGCGCTCGTCGGCGAGACATCGCAGTAGCGTCCGTAGGAGAGCAAGAGCCCAAAAAAAGCCACGAGCGTCCAGAAAAGCGCCAGACCTTTTTCCTTTTCAAAGAAGAGCGAGGCGATGGCCAGAAGCGCCAGAAGAATCACAACGGCGCCTTCCGCCTGAGTGTTCAGGGAGAAATTCTCCATGCCGCCCTTCGGCCAGGACAAGCTCTGCCCGATGGTGCCGTAGTAAGGGCCTTCCTCATCCTGATTGCCCCAGCCCATGATGCCTGGGAAGACAAGCGAACTGGTCTCGGTTACAGGCAGCGACCATTGCGTCGCCCAGTCCCATTTTTCCAGAGGGCTTTCCTTCGTTGTCTGGACTTCCGTCTGGTTGGCGCTCTTGGATATCCCCAGCACATAGAAGAAAGCGTGGGAGCCGAACGAGGCGAAGACAATGGCGGCCAAGACAACACCGAGTGTGAGTTTACCGAAGGCTTTTTTCTCCCAGGTCTTCCAGAGCAGGAAGAGTCCGAAGAAGAAGAGCACTATCAGCATTATGAAGCCGATGTCGAACTGGTAGCGCAGAACTAAAGCGGAAAGAATGCCGCTCCATATGAGCGCCACGATGCTTCTTTTATTGAGCGCTTTCGCCAAAGCGAAGAGATCCCACATGAAGGCGGCCCACATCATGAACGTTCCGGCGTGCCCTGAGAACACGCAGGTGATGTAGTGTCCGGAGAAAAGCAAAGACAGCGCTCCGACAAAAGCTGGGAGGGCTGAGAGCCCCATCTCCAGAAGGAAAAAGTAAAAGCCCAGCGCGGCCAAAAAGGCGCAGAGCGAAAAGACTACGGTGTTGTAAAAGGTGGGCGGCACGAACCGCCTGATAGGGGAATAGACTTCGTAGTTGGCCGTGTGACCGTTTCCCAGATAGCCGTCTTCCGACCACATGACGCCGTCTTGCTTGGCGGCTATCTGGGCTTTCCTTACGATCTGATGGTAAGGGGAATCGTTGGCCACTACGGGCTTCGGCGGCAGCAGCACATTGTGAAACACCGCCGCCGTAACGACCAGGAGTCCTAGGATGGAAAGAAGATGTTTGCGCATCAAGCGGTGGTCTTGCGTCTGGCCGTGCCTTCCTTGTAGAAGGGCGTGGGAACGACTTCGGCTTCAAGAAGCTTGCGGCCGTTGTCGATCGAAAGTTTCGTGCCGATCTCACAGAAGTCTTTGTCAACGTAGGCGAAGGCGATGGCGTAGCCAAGAGAAGGAGCCAAAGAGCCGCTCGTCACGGTGCCGACGACTTTGTCGCCGCACAAAACGTTCTGGCCGTTGCGGCCGCTCTGCTTGGTCGTGAGCTGCAATCCCACGAGTTTCCTCGGGGTGCCTTCCGCCAGTTCTTTCATGACGACGTCTCTGCCGATGTAGTTTTCTTTCTCTTTGGCGATGGCGAAAGTAAGTCCGCTTGCGACGGGGGACATCGTGTCGTTCATCTCATGGCCGTAGAGCGGGAGACCGCATTCAAGTCTCAAGGTATCCCTGGCGCCGAGGCCGGCGGGAACGGGAACGCCCGTTGCGAGCAGCGCGTCCCAGACGGGTTTGCACATCTCGACGTCGATGTATATCTCGAAGCCGTATTCGCCGGTGTAGCCGGTGCGGGAAACGATGGCGCGCTTGCCTAATACTTTCGTCTCGACGAAGGTGTAATACTTCATCTGCTGGAGATCGTATTCGCAGATGGGCTGCAAGGCTTCCGCGGAAGCGGGGCCCTGGAGGTCGAGTTTCGCGACCTGGCTGGAGGCTTCGTCGAACTTGGTGTCGGGGAGAGGCGGGCGCTGATCCATTTGGCGTCGTTCTCTCTGGTGCCGGCGTTCACGACCACCATGAATTTCTCTTCGGAGAGACGGTAGGTGATAAGGTCGTCCTGAGTTCCGCCCTGCTCGTTCAAAAGGAAGCCGTAACGGCAGCGGCCGATGGCCAAAGTCGAGAGCTCGCAGGTGAAGAGCTTGTTAAGATCATTCAGAGCGTTGGGGCCGTAAACGAAAAATTCGCCCATATGGCAGATGTCGAAAAGAGCGGCTTTCGTGCGGCAGGCGGTGTGTTCCTCAACAATGGAGGTGTACTGGATGGGCATGTCCCATCCGCCGAAGGGGGCCATCTTGGCGCCCATAGCGACGTGAACGTCATACAAGGGGGTTTTCAGGCACATATTTGTTTCCTTAGATTGTGTGGTTGGTTGCTATTTCTGGGGAACGTAAAGGACGTCGCCTATCTGCAGTGAGCTCTTTTCAGTATTGTTCATCTTCATCAGCGTGGCGGAGGCGACGCCGAAAGTCCTCGCGATCTTGGAGAAGGTGTCGCCCGGCACTACGGTGTAAGTCGTGACGTCCGGCGCCTGGCTAATTTCGGAAGTGTCCGCTCTGAGAAGCAGAACTTTCCCTACTGAAAGCGTGGAGCCCGGCCTCAGGCCGTTCAGATTGCAGAGCAGTTTCTCTTCGATGCCGTAGGCTTTGGCGATGCTTTCCGTAGTGTCGCCGTTCATGCATTTGTGAAGGTAATTCTTGGAATTGACGGCGGAGCCTTTGCTGACGTTGAGCCCGGCGGAAGCCGGGACCAGAAGGTCGGTGTCAGGGCCTTTCTTTTCCTCTTTCCCCACCGTGACAGTCGGCCCTTCATTGGAGTCGGGAACGCTGATCGGTTTTTCCACGGCCGGGCTGATGGTAGTCTCGGTCAGCAGGGCGGGTTTCAGGATAGGCTCGGGCGGTTCAGTCGGAGCGGAGAGCATAACTTCCGAGCTCTTGCGGCAGGCGAATAAGGCCAGGGAAAGAGCAGCGGCCAAAAATAGATATAATTTCAAGGTATTCATACTCTTTATTCTACCAAAAGAGCGGATTTTCATACAATTGCCTTGCTTAAAAAGCACCTTTTTCCTAGAATATAAGTGTGAAGAGAAGTGTGTTTTACCGATGTGTGTGGGGTTTAAGGCTCCTTCTTTCCGCCCTGACGGTCGTCCTGGGGGCAACCGTCTTTTTGGGCTCCGCTAAGTTTCTGGAAACTCTCCCGATGTGCCAGGCAGGACCGTCCGTTCTCCGCTTAATTTTCTCTTCCGGTCTGAGCGCGCTTGCTGTTGTCATAACCATAGCTCTTCTGACCCTTTTCTTCGGACGCCTTTTCTGTTCGTTTATGTGTCCTTTGGGATCTTCCTTGAGCTTCATCGCGCTTTTCTCCAAAAAAGGAAAGAAAAAGATCTATCCGATCATTGGCGGTTTTATTCTCGGTTTGTTCATAGGCGCGATGGTTTTCGGACTGGCCTTCGTGTTCCGTCTGCTCGATCCCTACTCGCTCTTTGGCCGTGCGCTGACGGCACCGCTTTGGTTCGGCGTCATTTTCCTCGTCGTGATTTTTATCGTCACGTTTTTCTTCGGCAGGCTCTTCTGCACCAGCTTCTGCCCAGTCGGATTGCTCCTCAGCAGGATCGCCAAAATATCAGCCTTCGGGATCACGATACCTGATGAATGCGTGCACTGCGGAAAATGTGAGAATGTCTGCCCCACAGGCTGCATAGACCAGAAGAAGAATGAAGTGAAAAGAGCTTACTGCGTCATGTGCCTGGACTGCCTGACGGTCTGCCCCAGGACCGGACCGACATTCTCTTTCCTCTGGAAGAGATCCGAAAAAGAAAAAGCTCCGGACTTGGAGCGCAGAAATTTTCTGCGGGCGCTTTCTGCCGGCGCCGCTGTCGGATTGGCCGGCGGCGGACTTTTCAAGGCGATCTCAAAGAAGCGCTCAAAAGAAGAAAGCGAAAAGGAACTTTTGGTCAGGCCGCCCGGCGCCGTTTCTGAAAGTTCTTTCTTAGCGAAGTGCACCGCCTGCGGACTGTGCGTAAGCAAGTGTCCGCAGAAAGTGCTGACCTTGGGCCCAGGAGGCTTCGGCGCGTCGCGCCTTGATTTCAAGCGCGGTTCCTGCTTGCCTGACTGCGCGCTTTGCTCCTCGATCTGTCCGACAGGTGCGCTTAGAAAGATCGATCCCGAGAGGAAGAAGACCTTCGTCATAGGGAAGGCAAAATTCAACGCCAAACTTTGCATCGCTTTCCAGGGCGAAGGAGCCTGCGGCAAATGCGCCGCGCCATGCCCGACTACGGCCATAACGCTTAGAGCCAACGGCACGCCTAAACTGGAGGCTGAGAAATGTCTCGGCTGCGGCGGCTGCCAGCACGTCTGTCCCACCGGCGCCATGCATGTTACCGGCGTACCCATACAACATTACCTTGATGACCTGAACCAAGGAGTCTCATTATGAACAGACGAGAATTTATCAAAACCAGCGTCGCCATCCTGGCGCTTTCCGCCCTGGGCGGCTGCAAGAGGGAAGAGCTTGCCAAAGCCGTAAAAAAGGGGGCTATGACCTACACCGAAATCCCTGGCATCGGCGCAAAAATCTCGCTTCTTGGCTACGGCCTCATGCGCATGCCGAAAGTAGGCAATGGTCCTGAGATCGACAAAGGAAAAGGCTTCGCCCTCATCGATGAAGCCCTGAAAGGCGGCATCAACTATTTCGACACCGCCTGGTTCTACCACGACGGCCTTAGCGAGACTTTCGCCGGCGAAGCCCTCTCCCGTCATCCCAGGGACAGCTACAATCTGGCCAGCAAGCTTCCCATGCGTTTACTTGAAAGCGGCGAGCAGGCGGAGGAGATCTTCAATAAGCAGCTGGAGAAATGCAAGGTCGATTACTTCGACTTCTATCTCCTGCACAACCTGAACGGCCCGCTTTGGGAAAAGACCCTCAGCAATGGCGCTGTCGATTTCGCCATGACATTAAAAGGCAAAGGCAAAATAAAAA
>JAFSWV010000065.1 GCA_017444325.1 bacterium
ATCAAGAAAATGGCGGACGGCAACGATATCGTTTGGCTCGACTGGTCTTATCCTCTCCTGAAGGCGGACGGCAAGGTCGATCAGACGCTTTTCTACGACTTCGTCCATCCCACCAAGGAAGGGTACGAAAAATGGTTCCAGGCCCTGAAGCCGCTCCTTGACGAATTCCTCACTCCGAGAAAAGAACCTGAGGCCGTCACTCCCGAGTCGAAGCTTAACGAGGAATGGTGGAGAAAGCGCCTCTTCGAGCACCGCGTGAAGATCTGTGCCAACACGAACAATTATTTCGATCTGGTCTTGTGCGGCGACTCCATTACCCACGGCTGGGAAGGCTGGGGGAAATCCGTTTTCGAGGAATTTTTCTCCAATTATCAAACCTTGAACCTCGGCTACGGCGGCGACAAGACCCAGCACCTGCTCTGGAGAGTGCAGAACGGCGAACTGGACGGTTACAAAGCCAAATTGGTCGCCGTTATGATCGGCACCAACAACGTCGAGGATCCCGCTGAGGACGTGGCGGCAGGCATCAAGGCTTGTCTCGACGTCATCAGGGAAAAACAGCCCGAAGCCAAGCTCCTTCTCATGCCGATCTTCCCCAGGGATAAGGCCCCCACTAACGAAAGAAGGGTGAAGAACGGGCGTGTCAACGAGATCATCAAGAATTACGCCGACGGCGAAAAGATAATTTGGCTCGACTTCAACGATAAGCTTATGGAAGAGGACGGAACGCTCTCCGAAACAGTGTTCCCGGATCTTCTGCATCCGAATGAAAAAGGTTACCGCGTCTGGGCGGAAGAGCTGAAACCTTTCATAGAAAACAACTAACAATCCAAAGGAGGATAAACATGAAAAAACTCCTTATGCTTCCCATCCTGCTTGGCTGCGCCATAGCGTTTGCGGCTCCCGAATCCTGCGATCCGGAGATCCACAATTACTCCGGCTGGATGGAACGTCATAATTCAAAACTCAAATTCATCCAGCAGTACAGTTCCGAGATCCAGATCGCGTTTTTCGGCGACTCCATCACGCACTTCTTTGAAGACACGGGTAAAACTGTTTGGAACCAGTATTTCAACGGCACGCCTTACCGGGCCTTGAACTGCGGCTACGGCGGCGACCTTACCCAGCACGTCTTGTGGCGCATGCTCAACGGCGAATTGGATGGCTATCATGCAAAAGCTCTCGTTTTGATGATCGGCACCAACAACGCCGGCGCCAACACGGTCTATAGGGAACCGCAGGGCGACACCGTCCTGGGCATCAAGAAGTGCGTGGAGCTCATGCAGGAGAAGCAGCCTGACGCCGTGGTGATCCTCTGCTCGATCTCTCCGAGAGGCACGGATAAAAACGACGGTTACAGGAAGCGCAACGATATCGTCAACAAGGAGCTCGAAAAGTTCTGCGACGGCAAAAAAGTTATTTGGTGCGACTGGGGTCCCCAGATGCTGGAGCCGGATGAGACTCTGCCCGTGGAAATGTGCTCCACCGACTATCTGCATCCTACCGTGAAAGGCTACAAGATCTGGGTGAAGAACCTTCTGCCTCTGTTCGCCAGCATCATCGATCCTAAGGATCCTTCTTCCTGCCTGGTTCCGTCCATAAAGACGGAAAGGGAATGGTGGGACGCGATCGCGGCCGCTAGGGGAGATGTCAGCGACAAAAACGTTGCTTTCCTGGGCGACTCTTTCCTGGAGGGTTTCTACAGCGTGGCTCCTGACGCCAGGAAGGACCTCCTTGGCGACAAGAGCGAACTTAACCTGACCTTCCAGGGCGACCTTTTGCAGAATGTTTTGTGGCGCGCGAAGAATGGCGAACTGAACGGATTCGCGGCTGACGATCTGATCGTCTGCGCCGGGAACGCCAACACCAACAGGACGCCCGTGGAAGTTGCCGCCGGCATCACGACTCTTGTGGAAGCGGCGAAGGATAAGCAGAAAAAGGCCAAGATACTTTTGACTCCGATACTTCCCATGGGCAGGGAGAAAGATTCCGCCCTGAGAAAGTGGGCCGAAGAGACTAACGAACTCTTAAGGGGCATAGAAAAAGACGGCGTTAAGATCGTCGATCCCGCAAGCGTTTTGCTTGATGAAGCCGGCAACCTTCCCGAAAAGTACTCAGCTGACGGAGTCAGCCTGACCAAGGAAGGCTACGAAGCTTGGGGAGCCCTTTTAAAATCCAATCTTTAAGGCTCAGCCAATAGGAGAACTTATATGAAAAAGATATTTTTGCTTTTAGTTGTTTTGCTGTCGGGCGAGCTTATGGCCGGTATCAGAGCGGCCACCCCGACGCCTCAGAGCACGGATCCCTCCTCCTGGTGGTGCCAGCGCTTTGAGAAAAAATGCATCGATCTGAAAGAGAAAGGCGCTCCTCTTCTTCTTATCGGCGACGACGTCACCCAGATGTGGGAGGAAAACGGCAAGGGCTTGCAGCCCTTCAGGGCGTACCTTCAGAAAGAACCCATGAGCGCCATTAACATCGGTTACACCGGCGACAGGACGGAGAACGTTCTCTGGCGTCTCCAGAACGGCGAACTGGACGGCTACGAGCCGCCCAAGGCCGCCCTTATCATGGTCGGCGCCAACAATACTCTTGATTTCACAGAGGACGAGGAGCCGCCTTGCGACACCATACTTGGCATCCGCAGCATAATCGACACCATAAAGGAACGCTGCCCGGATACGAAGATCTTCGTCTTCTCGATACTTCCCTGCGGACGCACTCCGAACGATCAGAGAAGGACCAGAAACTTCAACGTGAACGCTGCCCTGAGCCGCCTCTGCGAGCCGCTTGGCGCGACCTACTACGAGATCAACAGCCAGGTCATGGACATCGACGGCAATTTCGGCGAAGATTTTTCTTACGACGGAATACACCTGAACACCAAGGGCTACAAGGTCTGGGTCAAAAACATCACGAAGCTTCTGAACCCCATCTTCTTCCCGGAAGAAACGCCGAGCTACAAACTCCCCGTTTCCCGCTTCGGCGAACCCTGGTGGTATGAGAGAGTTTTCGCGATCAGGTCCGCCATAGGCACGACCACCACCCGTCCCAATGTCGTTTTGCTGGGCGACGATCTGGCCAAAGGCTGGGAAGAGCAGGGCGCCGAAGCCGCGAAAGAGTGTTTCGGCTCCCGCCGCGTGAACAACGCCGGAATAGAAGGCGACTCGCTTGCCCAGATCATCTGGCGCGCCAGGTACAGCTGCCTTTCCGCTTTCCGTCCCGCACTCGTCGTTCTGCAGGCCGGGCTTGTGGACTCTGAGATCACCGCTGAGGAATTTATCGATGCCTACAAGGATCTTGCGACCGAGGCTAGATCTAAGCAGACGGCTTCCAAGATCATAATCATGGCGGTTCCTCCCAGAGGCGCTTCTCCCAATGATCCCATGAGGGCAAGGATAGAGGCTATAAACGAAGGCCTCGAGAAGCTTGTCAACAACGACAAAACCTTCTTTGTCAACTGCAACGACGAGCTTCTGGAACCGGACGGAACGCTCTCTCCTGAAATGTCTCCCGACCAGATCCACTTCAGCGCCGAGGCTTACGAGATCTGGGGCCGGGCCATCCAAGAGATCCTCAACAAATAACAGCGCTGATGAAGATCCTGGTCGTCAATTGGCGCTGCATCAAAAACCCTGAAGCGGGCGGCGCGGAGATCCATATGCATGAGATCTTCCGCCGCGTCGCTTCCATGGGGCATGACGTTACGCTCGTGGCGCACGCCTACAAAGGCGCACCCAAAGAGGAAGTCATCGACGGCATTAAAACTATCAGGATCGGCAACCGGTATTTGTTTCATTACGCTTTCAAGCATTATTACAAGAAGCATCTCAAGGGATTATTCGACATCGTCGTGGACGACATCTCGAAGATCCCGCTTTTCACGCCGCAGTACGTCATTGAACCGCTGGTCGGCATCTCTCTTCACATCCACGGCAAGACGCTCTACAAGGAGCTTCCCAAGCTCGTAGCGGACTACATCATAAAAAGGGAATTAAGGATCCCGGAAGTTTACAAAGGGAAACTTATTTTCGCCGACTCTCCCAGCGCCCGCGACGAACTGATCAGAATGGGACACTCCGCGGACAGAACGGCGCTCTTGTACGCCGGCATCGACCACGAGCTTTTCAAAAACAACACGGCCCCAAAAAGCGATACTCCGCTCATCAGCTACATCGGAAGATTGAAACGCTACAAGCAGGTCGATCTTATCGTAAAAGCCATGCCGCTGATCCTGAAGGAATTTCCCGACGCCGTGCTTGAAATAGGCGGAAAAGGTGATGACCTTCCCAACATCGAAGCGGCGGTCAAAGAATTGCATCTGGAAAACAACGTGAAGTTCCTGGGCTTCCTTTCCGAAGAGGAGAAAGCCAGAGCCATGTCCAGGGCGACCGTCACCGCCACCATGGCG
>JAFSWV010000008.1 GCA_017444325.1 bacterium
AGATTGTTGATTATCTTGTTGTAGCGCGTGTTCCTGTCGCTTATGTAATGCCTGAAATAAGTACGGGAGCGTTTGATCTTATCAGTCTTTTTGGCAATATTGATCAACTGGGCTTTGAGTATGGGAATATTGCGCTGGGACATTATGCTCTTCAGATCCGCCGTCAAAGCGTTGTAATAGCTCACGTCGCGATCCAAAAGTTTTAGGATCGTCTCGTTGGCGCGCTGCTCGCGTTCGTTTATGATCTTCAGCTCGCGAATATATTCGGCCATTCTGTCGGAGCTTGTTTTCAAGAGGGTCCTGGCTGAATCCTTGCTTTCGTTGGATTTCTTGCTGTTGGCCAAACTGATGCCTCTCAAAGCGCTCTGCGTGCCTCTCAAGATCTGGATCATTTGTTTGACGCAATTTCTCAAGCTCATATCCTTGTCAAGGAAAGAATCGGTATCCTGCTTGAAGAGCACTTCCTTGTCTTCTTTGGCCAAAGTTACCAGAACGTCGCCGCTTGTTGCCTCACGGCCGACCTTGATGTTCACGTTGCTGACGTTCTCAACGTCGTTGGTAACGGAGATCCTGGCGAACCTTACCTTCATCAACCGGTAATTGTTGATAGTTTCAAGGAAATCCATGTTAGCGACGATGTGGGCCACGATCCTGTTTTCCCAGACGTAGCAGAGCTTGTCCATTACGTAGGCCCTGGTGGCGGAAAGGTCGAACTTATAGCCTTCGTCAAGCCCGTTCGCGGCGGCCAGATGGCGGGCGGCGGTCTCCCAGTGTTTATTGACAGTGCTAACTCTTCCGGCTAAGAAGTTGTATTCCGGATCGTCTATGTACGCAGCGTAGCATTTTTCCAAACGCTTTTCCGCTTCGGCAATGTCGCCCTGCTGGAAGAAGCGCTTTCCGCTCATGTAGTAGCATTCGTCCACCTTCGCCCTGTCGATCTTGACCACCGAGGGAGACAGGTCTATGTAACGGTTGTAAGTCGCAAGCGCGTCGTCGTATTCGCCTTTCCCGAAATAGATCTCGAAGTTGTTGATAAGGCATTCTTCGAGCTTGTCTTTCATTATGAGGAGCTCTTCCGGCTTTTCGGCCAGCAGATGGTCTATCCTGTCAAGGGCGGAACGATAGTTCTTTTCCGCAAGGAACTTCTCGATCTCCTTGTGCAGGAGCGAGACAGTACAGTCCCTTCTGATCCTTTCCAGGCTGTCCTTGGCCCGCTTGTATTCCTTGGTCTCGGAGCAGCCGTTCTTCAAAAGCGAGATCATGTTGATGACGACCACTTCGTTGGAAAGAGCGGCGTTCTTCATGATCTCCGCGATATAGTTTGCGGCTGTCTTTTCGTCTATCTGGGCGGTCGGGCGTTTCAGGGCCGTGTCGATATCCTTGGCGGCGGGAGTGTTCGCATAGGTCTCCTTGATCTGCAGATAAGCGTTGTAAGCCTGGACGGTGTCGCCTTCAAGTTCCAGTTTTTCCGCGTTCTTCAGCAAACTGTCAGCATACTGGTCCCTGCGGTCGTGGGAGAGTTTGCGGCAGGCGGCGATCTTGTCTTTGAAATCGCCCTGGTTGAAAGCTTCGGGATATTTCTCCTCGATCTTTTTGAGAGATTCCTCCACCGCGTTCCAGTAGTTGGATTCGATGCAGGAATTGGCAAACTTTAGCTCCGCGCTGGCCAGTTCCATGGAAAGGCTGTCAACTTTCTTCTTCGCTTCCTGAGCCGTGGAAGTGTTGGGGAAGTTCGCGACTACGTCCCTCAAAGTCACGAGCGCCGGATCCTTCCTGCCGGAATTGACGTAGTTCATGGCGTCGGAATAAAGTCTCGAAGCTTTGGCTTCCATCAGGAAAGGCGCGTTCTCCTTCTCCACGGCGTTCAAACGCGCCATAGCGGAGGAATACGGGAACTTGGTCTTCAGGTTGTCCAGTATCTGCTGGCAGACATCGTATTTTTCCGTCTTGAAATTCTGTTCCGCCGCCGAGAGGATCTTTTCCGAGAGCTCCTTCTCATAGCGCGTGTAGATCGCCTGGGTGTTGTCAACATCCTCGACCTTGGCGAGCGGCGGTTCCTCGAAGCGGCTGCCTTTCAGATCGTCGGAAACGATTATGCCCTCTTCGTTCACCCAGTAGGTCTTTTTGCCGGTCACATTGTAAACCTGCGGCGCGGCCGTGATGGTGAAGGTGTCGGCGCTGATGTTCTCAAAGTAATAGTTATAGCCGTCGCGCATCGGGCTTTCGCCCAATTCCCTGGCCTTGGCGTCGATGCCGGGCACGCTCAAGAAGCGGTCGGGGCTGACATACTCGCCGGAGAGGTTCTGGTCGTCATCGACCAGGATAGCGTACTTCACATAATATTCCGCCATGCAGGCTTTTTCCAGACGTGTAACGACATTCGTCTCATTGTGCGCCTGCGCGTCCCTCGTCATAAAGTAGAAAAGGCCCAGTCCTATGATCACGCACCACAAGAGCGAAATGACGATGCCCAGCCAGGCCATGACCGTACCTCTGACGGTATTGCGGCGCCTTGAGATAGATATAACGGACAAAACGAGGCCGATTATCTCGCCTATGCCAAGGATCAGCGGACCTAAGACGGCGAAGATAAGGCCGAGCTTAGCCAAGGTGTCGGATGTCTGGACGACAAAATTGGCATAAGGATCGACGAACGTTCCGGGCGTGGCCACTCCCCATTGCTGGCCGCCCACGGCCACCTGGTAGCCCTGCTGCTGCATGCCGTTGGGCATGACCGCCAGAGCGCCGCCAGGGGGTGGCTGCATTTGCTGGGGCTGCTCCGGTTCATTCGCAGCTTTAGCTTCTGTGCAGATTACGTCGAGGACGAGGAAGTCCACGTCCGCCAAAGAGAACTTCAGGCCGACTTTCAGCTTCAGGCTGGAGGATGATTCTCCCCCGCACTTTATCTGCTTCTCGTCTAAACTCTCAAGCAGCCAAACGCCGTCCTGATAAGTTAAAGACGCCTGATAATCGCTGACGTTTGGTCCTTCCAGGAAAATAGGATTGTCCGGGGAGGAACCAAAAGTGGCGCTGGGGCCGGTGACCGCGAAGACTTGCTTCTGCGGCGTATTGGGGTAAGCAACTAGTTTCATATATTTTATTTTACCATTTATGAGAAAATGTTGACATAGTTTGCCGCGCTCAATGTTGAACGCAATCCGCCCTTTTGGTAGAATTACCGAAATCAAGCTTAAAAGATACAGAAAGAATACTATGGCAGAACAAAGCAAAACCACTAGCGCCCATTGGGGCGACAAAGCCGTCGATCTCCTGCTCCAGCAGCGAGGCAACGGACCTTTCCTCATCGCCAGCGGCATCTCTCCCTCCGGACGCATCCACGTCGGCAACTTAAGGGAAGTTTTGACCGCCGACATCATGTACCGCATCATAAAAGAGCGCGGCCATGAAGCGAAACTTATCTTCGTGGCGGACGACTACGACGCCTTAAGGAAAGTCTATCCCTTCCTGGACCCCGCGGTCTATGAAAAATACGTGGGCTGTCCCCTCTCCGAGATCCCTGCGCCCGACGGCAGCGACCTCACCTACGCAGAATACTTCCTCCAGCCCTTCGTCAAATCGCTTAAGAAACTGAAGATCGACGCACACGTCGTAAGGGCCAGCGAGCTCTACCGCGACGGCGTCCTCAAAAAACAGATAATCCAGGCCCTGAACGCCAGGGACGAGATCGCCGAGATCCTGACGAGAGTCACCGGCAAAGAGATCGGCGAAGACTGGAGCCCCTTCAATCCCCACTGCCGCCTCTGCGGCAACATGAAGACCACGAAGCTTGTAGCGTGGCATCCGGAAACGGAAGAGATCACTTACTACTGCTCCCACTGCGACAAGGAACGCACCGTGCCCGTCGTCGGCAACGGCAAGCTTACCTGGCGCGCCGACTGGCCGGCCAGATGGGCGGCCCTGGGCGTCGACGTCGAGCCCTTCGGCAAAGACCACGGCGGCAAGGGCGGCAGCTACGACACCGGCAAAGAGATCGTAAGGAAAATTTACGGCGGAACTGAGCCCTTCCCCATCATCTACGAATGGATCCGCCTGAAAGGCCTGGGCGACATGAGCTCCAGCAAAGGCAACGTGGTCTCCGTGGACGAAGTCCTGGAAGTCGTGCCCCCCGACGTCCTGCGTTACTTCATCACGCGCCCCGCTCCCAAAGCGAGCCTGGCGCTTGACCTCGTCACGCAGCTCCTCAATCTTGTTGACGAAGTGGACGACGAAAGCAAGAAGCAGCGTGACGCCAGAAGCGTCGAGCTTTCCCAGGCCGGCGGCTTCGTTCCTTTGCACATCCCCTTCAACCACCTTGTCAACGTCTGGCAGGTGGCCGGCGGCGACTTCGAGAAGGTCAAGAAGATCCTGACAAGGACCGGCTTCAAATACAGCGACGAGGCGGCGCTCCTGGAACGCTGTCATTACGCCGACGAATGGCTGAAGCGCTACGCCACTCCGGAATTCATCTTCGCGCTGCTCGATGAAACGCCCGCCGAGATCGTTCCTCTCATCACGGATGAGGAAAAGAACGCCCTCAAACTTATCGCTGACGAATTAGAGAAAAATCCGGAAGCGGACGGCAACGCCATCCACCAGATCATCTACAACATCGCGAACAGTACGGGCGTCTCGATGGGCAACCTCTGCAAGGCCCTCTACCGCGTGACGCTGGGCAGAGACCGCGGCCCCAGGGCCGGCTGGTTCGTGGCCATGGCCGGAAACGACCAGATCGCCTCCCGCATAAGGAAATTCCTCGCGAGATAATTTTTGATCAAGATAAAATAAAAAAAGACCGGACGCAAGCCCGGTCTTTTTTTAATCTAAATCTTTTTTTATCACGAAAATATGCTTATTAGTGATTACAATGTTCTTCCCTTCAACAAGCTGGAAATCAGTAAGTTTTTTCTTTTTTCCTTGGAATATATATTTTCTTTTCAAACTCAAAAGGTGGCTCGCCGATATCTTTTATTTTGAAAACATGCCGTTCTTCCAATTGACGTGTGCCATTCGAGAAAACCAGATCGATTTTAAAGATGCCGGCAGTTAAAGGAATGCCCTTGACTTCCAGATCTTCTCCTTTTTCAATCAGGTTTACTGACAATCCTTCCGGCAGCGCTTCGCTGAATTCCATTTTTAAATTTTCATCCCAAATCAAGTCGTCTTTTTTTGAAAATGCCTCGAAGAATTTTCTTTCCTTGTATTCAAAAGGAACGTTTACAAAAAGCTCGTGAACGATGGTTTTATCCGGCAAATGATAGAAAGACCTAACGTTCTTCTCCTCGGAAGGATTGTGAACGAGAAAAATGAACGTAACCTCATTCGTTTCACCCTTGCTGTTTATGTTAAGCCAAATGTTAGTGTGAACGCCAGCCTTTTCAAAAACACCTTTGATGTGAAAACAATTGGGGTTATATGCTCCGTTGCTTTGAAAAAAAACTTCCTGATTTTCAAGCAAGGATTTCAGGAAATGCGAATTTAAATTCGAACGCATTTGGATTGGAAGGTCGTATTTTTTCCCAACAGTCGCAAATACAACTTCGGCCCCATTGTGTCCCTGAACGCAAGCTTGATCACTTCCTTTTCCTTTCGGCTTTTCCGGAGCGATTTCCCTTCCAATAGCTAACCAGCCCCAATCCGAGCTTACGGGAGCGTGGAAGCGGTCCTGCTTGTTGGCTCTCCAGAAGTAGGTCCCTGGTTCAAGTTCGTTAGCCTTGAAGTTCTGGTGCCTTTTCACAAAAGCGTTCCCGCTTTTGCTGACATCCCTCTCTCCTTTCACGCCGAAAGGATCTATGAACTGAAGCTTATAATGCATTCTTTCGTTGCGATCCTTCTTCATTGCTTTTCCTTCCGGTTCTTCCCAACTGAAAGCAATCTCATCGTTGCAAGAATATAGCGAGCCGTTTTCCGGTTTTACGATCTTCGGACTGATCAAGGGCCGGCTGTTGTCTTCGTAGGTGTGGAATCTTACGCTGAATTGGGCGTTGTCAAATTCGTTTGTGATGTCAAAAAAATCAATCTTATAGGCCTCGTCGAAAAATCTGGGGAAGGCTTCCGCATTGAAGAAACAGTCTAACCTGTTAGTGGAAGCAGGAGGAAGATTAATGATTTCCGGAGCGGGCTGGCCGTTTATGCTAATGTTCAGCTTATAAAAATCCGAAAAACGGCTCAGCAAGTTGTCCCAATCGACCGTGACGGATTTGTTGAAAGTGTTTACAAGGTAGAAAGTGCCGGTGACCACCGGGCTGTGGTCATAGACCACCTCATAGTACTTGGGATAGGCTGAAACGTAATCCTTGAGCAAAGGATGGGTGCCCCTGGCATATTCCGTGCGGTTGTCGAGTCCGTCCTGATCCGGATCGGATGCAGGATCTTCAAGATCGTCTGTTCTATGTCTAATGCTTTGGTAAAAAGCAAGGTCAGATCTCGCTTTTTTTAATTCACGTTCTACGTAGGATCCTTTCGCCTGCCATTCCAAATAATTCTTAATAGTGCGTTCGAAGTAATCCAATTTTCCTGGGATCTCTTCGCGATATAGTTCGACCCAATCCTTGGGCATTTTTTCAGATTTCAGTTCTTCCAGGTGTTTTTCGTATTCTTTGTTCACTCTTTCCCTGCCGTCTCGGCAATTAACTACCGGCGTCGGCCTTTCCTTTTTGATAAACTCAGCGAAAGTTTTTTCAATGATGCCGTACTTTTCGTAAACAAGGCCGTTTTTTCCCGATCTGCTTTTGTAGAGGTCCCCCGGCTGCAAGGTCAATTCTATTTCCACTGGTTCCCTTGCGCCTTTTTCGTAATAGGGAACTTTTATAACAACAGGCATTTCATATGTGTTCAGATAATCCTTTTTGACAAGCTCGCCGGAAGCGGCAAACTGAGTGTAAAAAGCCGTTAAAAGCAGGAAAAACACGTTTGCTGTCGAAAGGTATTTTGTCATAGAAACAATAAAGGCCGGATTATTGATCCGGCCTTTTCTTTAGTATTTTATGAAGCGATGCAGACTAATCCGATGATCCAGAGATAGACTACGAAGGGATGGAAGTTGTATTTGTTGACCATCTTCAGAAGGAGCAGAATAGCGAAGTAGCCCGAGATTGCGGCAACGAGTATGCCGATAACCTGGACCAGCGCTGTGCCGTCGCCGTTGTGCCAGGAGATGGCCAGACGGGATCTGAACTCAGATGAGAGGCAGTCCTTCAAAGCCGCGCCCAGAATGACGGGAATGGACATCAAAAAGGAGAAGCGGGCGGCCGCTTCGCTTTTCAGTTTGCAGAGAAGCCCGGCGTAGATGGTGCTGCCGCTCCTGGAAAGACCGGGAATAACGGCGACGGCTTGCGCAACGCCTATCCAGAGCGCGTCCTTCCAGGTCATCTGATCGAGTCCTTTCAGAGTTTTTTCCTGCTCTTCCTTCTCTTCGGGAGCAAGACTGTTGCGCGCTTTCAGGATCTTGTCGGCGGGAGTGAGCACCCAGTAGGCGCAGGCAATGAAGGCCAGGCCTATGAGCCTGTAAGGTTCCAGCGGGATCTTGCCGATCTTCAAGCCTTCTTCGCAGAAGATCCTTTCCAGAACATCATCCAGGGTGAAGCCGACGATGGCGGCCGGCACCATGGAGATCAGGATGAGAAGCGCGAAATAGAGCGCGTACTTCTCACCCTTGCAGAAATCCCGGATAAGCACCCAGATGTCCTTGTAAAGCGCCGCGAAGATCGCCAAGACCGTCCCGAAGTGCAAGAGGACAATGTAATTGAGGTCGATGTCATGGATCGGCACAAAGAACTTCGCTACGGCCAAGTGCCAGGAGCTGGAGACCGGAATGAATTCCGTCAAACCCTGGATGAGGCCCACAAATATGGCGTCGAAGGTCGTCATTATTTGAAGAGCACTCCGGCGCCCTGGGCGGGAGCGAACAAATACTGGTTATCGGCGTAGCCGTCAAGATCGTGCGGGAGGTAGTAAGCCTCGTGGATCTTCTTGATGAATTCCGGCCCTTTGCCTTTGGGAATGAGGTGCACCGTGCAGCCGCCGAAACCGGCGCCTGTTAGTCTGGAGCCGTAGGAACCGGCCGCTTTGCCGGCTTCCACCAGCGCATTCAGTTCTTCGCAAGAGATCTCGTAATCGTCGCGGCAGCTGGCGTGGGATTGATCCATGAGAAGACCGAAAGCCTCGGCTTTGTTCTCAGAGTCGCCGTTCAGAAGCGCCATGGAATCTTCCACTCTGCGGGCCTCACTGATGACGTGCCTTGCTCTCTTCTTGACCTGGAAACCGCCCTGCGGTTCGGGCATCACTTCGCCGGTCTTGGTGAGGCAGACTTCCTTGGCGGCGTATTCTTCCGAAACGCCCAGGGCTTCCGCGATAATCTTCACGTTGTAGCCTTCGTCAACCAGAGCGGATTCGATCTTGTTAAGAGCGTCGTCGAAGCCCTCGGTCTCTTTGGCGAACCAATCGTAGAGCATAGTGGGCTCCTTGGCTCCCGCTTTGCCGGCCAACTTATGCAGCAGCATATAGGCGATGCGGCATTCGACGGTGCGCATATTGTAAGCGATCCTGGCGTTGCCGGCCTTGGCGGCTTTGACTCTGGAGTGGCAGACGAGAATGTCGGCTTCCTTGGGCAGCGTCACAAGTTTCGTCCTGATGGGATAGAAGTCGATCTTCAGGCACTTGCCGGCCTGGCCCAGAATGGAGATGGACTGGTCCATGCCGCCACTTGCCATGCCGACGTAGTGGTCGGACTTCGCCATGACTTCAGCAAGCACGACCGGGTCGATGGTCCTTCCGTTGATGGCGAGGATCGCTTCGGCGGCCGCGACGGTGAAGGCGGCGGAGGAAGAGAGGCCGCTGGCCAGAGGAACGTTGCCGTCTATTACCATCTTCAATCCCTGGAGGCCTTCTTCGGTGCCCCAGAAATCAATGAGGCCTTGTGTGGCGCTCTTGATATAGTTGCCCCAGTCGCCGCCCTGGTAAGGCGGGATGTTGCGCTCAATGGTGAAGGAGCCGCCCTGGAAAGAAGGAATGACGTTGGCAAAGCTGATGACGTTGTCCTTGCTGGCGCCGGCCACGATGAGCATGTCTCTGGAGATGGCCATGGGCATCACGGGGAAGCCGTTGTAGTCGGTGTGTTCGCCGATCAGATTGACTCTGCCGGGAGCGCGGACGACGACCACTTCCTCGGAAGCGAAAGTTTTTTCATAAACGGTGATGGCGTTGATAAGTCTTTGTCTGGCTTCCTCAGCCACATCCTGGGCTTGGGCGTTGACGTTGAGAAGAACTTCCAAAACGCTTGGGTCTTTGGCTTCCAGTTTGGCTTTCAGGGCTGCGCTGTTCATAATATTTCTCCTAGATTAAGGTTACTTGGTTTCAGTCTTGGGCCGGGCCGGTGATGGCGTCGGCTGGGATCGTTTCGCCGGGCGCCAGGCGCGTATCGAGCGGGCGGGCGAAAAGAATAAGGGCAATGACGGAAAGAACGACCATGAGGCCGACTATCACGTACCAGGGCAAGGTGATTTTCTGCTTTTCTTCCATAAAGTTCTCCTATTTCCTGATCGGGCCGAAAATGTTGCCGAACTTGTTGAGATTCAAAGCTTCCGTAAAGGCGCTGATCTTGGTAAGCGTGCTGCAGGGGTCCGTAGTCTCGTCAAGGCAGTCGCCGTCCAGGACGAGCAAAGGAATGCCGATCTCGGTGAGCGATTGCCTCAAGTATTTGATGAAGCTGCTGTCAGCCATTGAGCAGCGGCCGAACATGTGGTTGTAAAGGACGGCGCCCGTTATCTTCGCGGTGTTGGCTCTCTGCTTGATCCTGTTGACGCGGACTTCGGGATCAAGGAAGCCGACCGTCAATAGTTTCCTGGCCAAACTCGTGGAGGGAGCGTGGGGATCAAGC
>JAFSWV010000066.1 GCA_017444325.1 bacterium
GAGCGGATTGGGAATGTCCGTTCATTATTGGGCAATTTGGAGCTCGATTGGCTTGACCGACGTTCGCTTCTGGTACGAGTGGCGCAAGTATTTGCAGCAAGAATGGGATTTGTGGTATGGCTGTTGGAAGAACGAAAACAATAGGAAAAAACCAAGGGTGGTGATCATCAAAGCGTTGCGAGAAGACGTTTATGGGCTCGGATATCATTTTGCACCCTTCATATACAATGCCATAAAAGCGGGAGACCAATCTTTAGAACAGCATTTTAGCGCGCTTTGGCCCAAAGGCAAGACCAACGAAACGTTTATGGTTTGGTGGGAAAGGGAAAAAGACAATTTCACGCTTCCTCCCTGCGAAGGATATAGGGTTGCTAAAGGAAGGCTGAAAGGCAGGGATACTGCGTACGGCCGGAGTGAGTTGGATAAGGAATGGGACGCGTGTTTGAAAATAAAAAAATACTATGAATCCGGGGCTTTTTTTACAAATTATTGGTATCGTTTTTTACGCTACGATTGCGAGTTTGACGAGGAAAGCGACGAAGACATGTTAAGTTCTTTTCGTTCGGGAAACTTGGGTGAATATAATTATTGGAGGAAGAAAAAGACAAAGAGCAGCGAATTGGGGAAAAAGGAGAAGGCAATGAGCATCGACGCTTTTTATGACAATCCGGCGTTATCGCAGCCGGCGCCGCCCATGGGCTGGAATTCTTACTGCACGATGAATTGCGATCCTACGGAGAAGGACGTTCTCGAGATCGCGAGGTGTATGGCGGACAACGGATACCTGAAGGCTGGGTACAATTATATCAACATTGACGACGGCTGGCTGGAAAAGGAGCGCGATGAGCTGGGCCAGCTTGTTGCGAGGAAAGACAAGTTCCCGCGCGGAATGAGCTTTTTGACGAGCAGGCTGCACGCTCTGGGCTTCAAGGCCGGGATCTATCTGGGCTGCGGCGAGACCACCTGGCATGGGGATGCGGGAACGCTTGGGCATGAGTTCAGCGATGCGAAGCAGATCGCGGACTGGGGCTTCGATTACCTCAAATACGATTATCATCCGGCGGAAGGAGATCCGGAGCGCAACTTCATCAGGGAATATACGAAGATGGGAGCCGCGCTTAGGGCGTCTGGGAGGAAGATCTTCTACAACCTTTGCGAGCACGGCAGAAGCAAGCCCTGGCTGTGGGCGCACGGCGTAGGGCCGATGTGGCGCATCGGCTACGACATCAGGGACCAGTTCGACGGCAACGCGGGCTTGTGGTCCGTGACGGACGCTATGGAAAAAGGCATGCAGTCTATCGCGGACTACGCCAGGCCGGGCAATTACAACGATCCGGATTTCCTGGTCTGCGGAATGCGCCATGCCAACGATTGGATGGGGCCGGGCTGCACGGACATCGAGTATCGCTCCAATTTCGGGATGTGGTGCTTCACCGCCGCGCCTTTGATGATCGGAGGCGATCCGAGGAAGCTGGACGCCACGGCAAAGGTGATCCTGACGCATAAAGGCTACATCGCCCTGGATCAGGACCCCCTGTGCGTGCAGGGGCGCTGCTATAAGAAGTACGGTTTTGACGGCAAGGAATACTCCTCTACCAACGGTTACGAAGTATGGAGAAGAGAGCTAAGTTCTTTGCGCTGGGCCGTAGCGCTCTTCAACAGATCCTCCGAAAAAAAGGAATTATCCTTCACGTATCGGGATATCGAGCTGGAAGCGGATTGGGAAGCGGAACTAACCGATCTCTGGAGCGGAGAAAGTTTAGGTATAATTACCCCTAAGAAGCCTGAGGAAACAGTCTATAAAACACTCGTGGAGCCCCACGAGTTCAAGATCCTTATCCTGAAACCGCGCTTCACGGAAGATTAATGATGGAAAAAGAAGAATTAGCCAGGAAGAAATTCGTTGAGGGGCGCAACTGCGCCCAGGCGGTCTTCGCCACCTTTGCGCCGGAACTGGGCGTAGACGAAGCCACAGCCTTGAAAATAGCCTCTTCCTTCGGAGGGGGTATAGGAAGGCTTAGGGAGGTCTGCGGGGCCTTTTCCGGGCTCTGTATGATCGCCGGGCTCGTTAGAGGCTATACCGACAACGAGACGCCGGAAGAGAAGACCGCCCACTACGCCCTCATCCAGGAATTGGCGGCAAAATTCAAAGCGGAGCACGGCTCCATAATTTGTCGCGAGATACTGCAATTGAAAAAAGAAGCCCCTACGCCTCCAAATCCGGAGGCCAGGACAACCCAATATTACTCTAACCGCCCCTGCGAACGCTGCGTCGGCACCGCCGCCAGACTTTGCGAAGAACTGATCAAGGAAAACAAGAAATGAAGAAAGGAAGTATGCTTTGCGCGCTCGTTGTCATCGCTCTTTTAGCCGGCTGCAAGACCAAGGAAGTTCAAGTCGTAAGATGTCCCGTAGTGCCTGAGGTGCAGACCGCGACCATTACGAAAGCGGAACTCATGGACAAGATCAAAGGCGGCTGGGCCGCCCAGATGATCGGCTGCGCCTACGGCGGGCCGACGGAATTCTGCTACCGCGGCGTGATGATCCCGGACGATCGTATTTTGGAATATCCCGCGGGGCATCTGAAATATTTCTGCGACAAGATCCCGACACTGTACGACGACATCTACATGGACCTGACCTTCGTGGAAGTCATGCAGAAGAAAGGCATTCACGCGGACGCGAAAGATTTCGCAATTGAGTTCGCCAACCGCGACTACGGCCTCTGGCACGCCAACCAGGCGGCCCGCTACAACGTTCTGCACGGCATCATGCCGCCGGAATCCGGCCACTGGCTGAACAATCCCCACGCCGACTGCATCGACTACCAGATCGAGAGCGACTTCGCGGGCTTGATGTCCCCCGGCATGCCCAACGCGGCTTCCGAGATCTCCGACCGGGTCGGCCACATCATGAACTACGGCGACGGCTGGTACGGCGGCGTTCTGGTGGGCGCCATGTACGCCGAAGCCTTCTTTGAGACGAACGTGCTGACGGTGGTTGAAAAAGCCCTGGAGACCATCCCCCGTGAGAGCAAATTCTACAAGTGCCAGCAGGACGTCATCAAGTGGTACAAGGAAGATCCCAAAGACTGGAAGCGCTGCTGGAAACTTTACAACGAGAAATACAGCGAAGACGTGGGCTGCCCGGAACTCATCCTCGCCCCCGGCAATATCGACGCCACCATGAACAGCGCCTACGTTCTCATGGGGCTGCTCTTCGGCAACAAGGACTTCAAGGAGACCATGGAGATCGCGACCCGCTGCGGCCAGGACTCCGACTGCAACCCCTCCACCGCCGCCGGCATCCTCGCCACCATGATCGGCTACTCCAACATCCCGGAGGAATGGATGCCCAACGTAAAGGAAGTTGAGGACATCGATTTCATCTACACCAAGCTTTCCCTCAACAAGACCTACCAGGCCGTCTATGACCTGGCCATCCAGAACGTTCTCGCAAACCAGGGTTCCACCAACGAGACCGAAGTCACGATCGTCAGGGAAGAGCCCAAGGCCGTCCGCCTTGAAAAGTGTTTCCCCAACATGCGCCCGGTGGAACTGGCCAAAGATCTGGAATTCCTCGGCACTCCCGAATGCAAGCAGAACACCTTCACCTTCACAGGCAAAGGCTTCTCCATCCACGGCCATCTTAGCTGCCCCGATCCCCAGTACGAATCTCAGCTGCAGCTTATAGTCGACGGCGTGCCCGTGAAGACCTTCCCCAACAGCTCCGACTACCGCAGGAAGATCGACACGCTCTGCTGGAAATACGATCTCCCCTACGCCCCGCACACCGTGACCTTAAAGCTCCTCAATCCCAAGGAAGGCGCCAATCTCAAGGCCACCAGAGTCTTCTACTACGAGCCGAAGGAAGACTGAATAAATTAAGGAGGAAGAAATGAAAATTCTTGTCGCGTATTTTTCTGCGGAGAAAGGCCGGACGGCCGCTGTCGCGAACGTGATCGCCGAACAACTGAAGGCTGACCTTTTCGAGATCAAGCCCACTGTTCCCTATTCCAAAGCTGATCTTCGGTGGATCAATCCTTTCGCCCGCTGCAACAGGGAAAAGATGGGCAAGAAGGAAGTGCCGGTCACGGGGAAGATCGAAAACTTCTCCGATTACGACACAGTCTTTCTCGGCTTCCCGATCTGGTACGGCTGCGCGCCCAACGTGGTGAACACTTTCTGCAAGGATTACGATTGGAGCGGCAAGAAGATCTTCCTCTTCGCGACTTCCGGCGGCGGCGGAATGGGCAAGAGCGCGGAAAAACTGGCGCCTTACGTCAAGGGCGCCGAGATCGCCGGCGAGAAGCTTGTGAAAAAGCCGGAAGAGATCAAACCCTGGCTGGGAAAGACGCTTTCCTAATGTCGTAAAAAAACGACATCAAGGCGGTTCCGTTGCCGCTCCGTTGTAGTACAATGGAGCCACTCTTTCATATTGGTAACTCCTTGTGGTGTCCTTTTTGTAGAGTGGTTTGTTTATACATAAGCCTGCGAACCACACCGCTGGTTTCCCTTAACGGAACGCAGCGCTTTCATTAGCGTATGCGTGGCATAGAAACGGTTCGCAGGCCCTCCTTTTTCGCTGTATATCCAAAACCGGGATATTTGCTAAAATAACTCTCCGATAAATTCTTTTTTCAGGAGAAAAAATATGGAACCTATCGTCAAATCCACGACCTTGAAGGACGTCCATTCCGACATCCGCGGGCCTCTTTATTTCGAGTCTTTGAAAATGATCGAGAGAGGCGAGAAAGTTTTGCGCCTCAACACCGGCAACCCCGCCACCTTCGGTTTCAAGCTCCCCGAGAGCATGAGGAAGGCGCTCGTTGAGAACGTCGACAAGGCTGTCGCCTATTGCGATTTCCGCGGCATGAAGGCCGCCAGGGAAGCGATCGCCGCCTATCACGTCAGCAAAGGCGTCAAGGGCGTCACCCCGGACGACATCTTCATCGGCAACGGCGTTTCCGAAATGGCCTCCATGGCCACGACGGTCTTGGTCTCGCCCGGCGACGAAGTTTTGGTTCCCAGTCCGAGCTACTCCCTCTGGACCAACGCGGTCCTAATTGCCGGCGGCAAACCGGTCTTCTACGTCTGCGATGAGAAGCAGGAATGGTGCCCGGATTTCGAGGACATCAAGAGCAAGGTGACGCCGAAAACGAAAGGCATCGTCATCATCAACCCCAACAACCCCACTGGCGCGCTCTATCCCGATGAATTCCTTAAGAAGGTCGTCGACCTCGCCAGGGAGAAGAACCTCCTGGTCCTGGCGGACGAGATCTACGACCGCCTGGTCATGGACGGCTACAAGCACACCGCGCTGGCCAGCCTTGCCGACGACGTTCCCTTCGTGACTTTCAACGGCCTTTCCAAATCGCACGTGGTCTGCGGATTCCGCTGCGGCTGGATGGCAATAAGCGGCCCCAAGAACCTGACTGAGCAATTCATGCAGGGCATGGTGCAATTAACCTCCATGAGGCTTTGCGGCAACGCCCTCACTCAGCTGGTCATTCCCGCGGCTTTATCTGACAGCGCTTACACCGAAGAAATGATCAACCCGGGCGGCCGCCTCTACGAGCAGAGGGAAGCCACCATGCGCGAGATCGCCAAGATCCCCGGCCTCTCGGTCGTCAAGAACAAAGGCGCGCTCTACTGCTTCCCGAAGCTGGACAAGGAGCGCTTCAACATCACGAGCGACAAAAAATTCGCCATGGACCTTTTGCATGCCAAGAGGATCCTCATGGTCCCGGGCAGCGGCTTCGACTGGCCCTACAACGATCACTTCCGCATCGTCATGCTGCCGGAAGCGCACGAGCTCGCCAAAGCCATGCAGGACCTCGGCGACTTCCTCTCGACCTACCGTCAAGAAGATTGATTTGCGCTTGCTAGCCGAAGCGGCGCATATATCCCTCGCTCACGGACTACGCGCGCATGGCCTTGATTAGCGTCCTCCGTGAGTTCGCTTAGGGATATATGCTCCGCTTCGGCAGAGCGGCCTTTCGGCCCAATCTTCTTGACTTTACGAAAAGCTTTTTGGTAGAATTCCCTCACTATGAATAATTCGCTTCGACTTTCCGTCCTCCTTATTAACGTTCTGCTGCTGCTTACGCTGCGGTAAAGGTCGGGTATGTCCAAGTAAAGTCTGTTCATACAAAGAAGGAATAAGAAAGGGCGCCCGACCAGGGGCGCCCTTTTTTACTTTATATTTTTTAATTAACATAGGAGCTTTTTATGACATCCCGCACAGGCGCGCAGTTAGTCGCGGAAGCGCTGATCAAGGAAAAGGTCGACGTCGTCTTCGGATACCCCGGAGGCGCCATACTGGACACCTTCGACGCCCTCTATCTCGCCAAGGATAAGCTGCGCTTCATCCTAGCCAGACACGAGCAGGGCGCGGTCCATATGGCGGACGGTTACGCCAGAGCCACCGGCAGAGTCGGCGTGGTCGTCGTCACTTCCGGCCCGGGCGCCACCAACGCCGTCACAGGCATCGCCACCGCCAACATGGACTCCGTTCCCCTGGTGGTCATCTGCGGCCAGGTCGGCACCTCCGTCATCGGCAACGACGCCTTCCAGGAAGCGGACGTGACCGGCATCACCCGCCCGGTCTCCAAGCACAACTACCTCGTCAACGACATCAAGGAGCTCCCGGCTGTCATAAAGGAAGCCTTCCATATCGCCTCCACCGGCCGCCCCGGCCCGGTCGTCATCGACCTGCCCAAGGACGTCCAGAAGGCCTCGACCAGCGTTCCCTATCCGGATACGGTGGACATCCCCACCTACCAGCCTAACTACGAAGGCAACATGAACCAGATCCGGAAAATGGCCAACGCCATAAAAAAGGCCAAGAAGCCTCTGGCCTACGTGGGCGGCGGCGCCATCATCGCCGGCGCGACGGAAGAGCTCTACAAGTTCATAAAGAAGACCAGGATCCCCGTGGCCGAAACGCTGATGGGCCTCGGCGCGTATCCTGAGAGCGAGCCTGAGAACCTCCGCATGCTGGGCATGCACGGCACCTGCTACGCCAACTACGCCGTGCAGGACTGCGATCTTCTTATCGCCATCGGCGCAAGGTTCGACGACCGCGTGACCGGCAACGTCCAGACCTTCTCCGCCAACGCGACAATAGTCCAGATCGACATCGATCCCTCCTCCATCTCGAAGATCAAGACCGCGCACATCCCCGTGGTGGGCGACGTGAAAGACGTGCTGACCAAGCTCAACGAGATCGTGGAAGCGCCGGATCTTACGGAATGGTGGGAGAAGATCGAAGCCTGGAGGAAAGAGTTCCCCCTGGCTTACGGCAAGCCCCAGGACGGCTGCATCATGCCGCAGTACGTCATAGAGGAAGTTTCCAAGGCCGCCGGCAAGGACGCCGTCTTCGTGACCGACGTGGGCCAGCACCAGATGTGGTCGGCCCAGTATCTCCAGATCGACAAGCCAAGGACCTTCCTGAGCTCCGGCGGCTTGGGCACCATGGGCTTCGGACTTCCGGCCGCCTTGGGCGCCCAGTGCGGCAAGCCCGACGAGACCGTCTTCTCCATCTGCGGCGACGGCGGCTTCCAGATGCTCATAGAGGAGCTGGCGGTCGGCCGTTTGAACAAGCTGCCCGTCGTCTGCGTTGTCCTTAACAACAGCTGCCTCGGCATGGTCAGACAGTGGCAGGAGCTTTTCTACAGCAAGCATTACGCCATGAGCATTACGGACACCACCAACGACTCCCTGTTGGAGCCGGGAAAAGAGCCCCGCTACATCCCCGACTTCATCAAGGTCGCGGAAGCCTACGACTGCATCGGCGAGAGAGTGACGAAGGCGGAAAGAGTCGCCCCGGCCATCAAGGAAGCCGTAGAGAAGGCTAAAAAGGAACGCCGCCCGGCGGTTTTGGAATTCGTGGTGGAACCGAGAGCTAACGTTTTCCCGATGGTGCCCGCGGGCGCCAGCCTGGAACAGATGATGGGCCGTTTGGTCTAAGGAGGAAAAGATGAAACACACTTTATCCGTTTACGTGCGCAACCGTTCGGGCGTTCTGTCCCGCGTCGCCGGCCTCTTTTCCGGACGCGGCTACAACATCGACAGCCTCTGCGTGGCCGAGACCAACGAGCCGGGCTACTCGCTCATGACCATAGTTGTCAGCGGCAGCGACGCCGTCATAGAGCAGATCAACAAACAGCTCAACAAGCTCATCGACGTGGTCAAGGTCATCACCCACTCCGGCGACGAGATCGTGGTGAGGGAGCTTATGCTGGTCAAGATCAACGCCACCGCCCAGACCAGGAGCGAGATAGTGCAGATAACCAACATTTTCCGCGGCCACATCGTGGACCTCTCCCCCAAGTCGTTGATCGTGGAGATCTACGGCACCAACGAGAAGCTCATGGCGGCTTTGGAAATGTTCGCCCCCTTCGGCATAAAAGACATCGTCCGGACAGGCTCCATCGCCATGACCAGGTGATATAATAAATAAGACTTTAAAAAATTTAACCCAACTCATAAAGGAGAAACATTATGGCAGTCATGTACTACGACAAGGACGCCGATCTTAGCCTTCTTAACGGCAAGACCGTCGGTATCATCGGCTACGGTTCCCAGGGCCACGCCCACGCCCAGAACTTAAGGGACAGCGGCGTTAAAGTCATCGTCGCCCAGCGCCCCGGCTCCAAAAACTACGAACTGGCCAAGCAGCACAACTTCGAGCCAGTTTCCGTCGCGGAAATGGCCAAGCAGGCTGACATCATCATGAACCTGGCTCCGGATGAATGCCAGGCCGATATCTACAACAAGGACATCAAGCCTTACCTGACCGCCGGCAAAGCTCTGGCTTTCGCCCACGGCTTCAACATTCATTTCGGCCAGATTGTTCCTCCCCCGGACGTCGACGTCATCATGATCGCCCCCAAGGGCCCCGGACACCTCGTCCGCGACGTCTTCGTGGAAGGCGGCGGCGTCCCGAACCTCATCGCTGTTTACCAGAACGCCACCGGCAAAGCCAAAGAGATAGCCCTGGCCTACGCCAAAGGCATCGGCGGCACCAGAGCCGGCGTCCTTGAGACCACCTTCAAAGAAGAGACCGAGACCGACCTCTTCGGTGAACAGGCCGTGCTTTGCGGCGGCTGCTCCGCCCTTATCAAGGCCGGTTTCGAGACCTTGGTGGAAGCCGGTTATCAGCCCGAGATCGCCTACTTCGAATGCTGCCACGAGATGAAATTGATCGTTGACCTCATCTACAAGAAAGGCTTCGCCGGCATGCGCGACTCCATCTCCAACACCGCTGAATACGGAGACCTCACCAGAGGCCCCATGGTCATCACGGAAGACACCAAAGACGCCATGGCCGACATCCTGGCCGACATCCAGGACGGCTCTTTCGCCAGAGAATGGCTGCTTGAATGCCGCGTCGACCGCCCGGTCCTCAACGCCCGCCGCGCTCAGGAAAAAGAACACCTGATCGAGAAAGTCGGCGCCAATCTCAGAAAGATGATGAGCTGGCTCAAGAAGTAAGCAAAAAAGCAACGCCACACAAGGGCGGAGGCCCAAAAGGACTCCGCCCCTAATAAGCCTGACTGCACAATCGGGCTCAACAAATAAAAGACCATGACAAAAAAAGATCACGTCAAGATATTTGATACGACCTTAAGAGACGGCGAACAGTGTCCCGGCGCCACCATGACGCTCCCGGAAAAACTGAGAGTCGCCAAACAGCTTGAGCGTCTGAACGTCGACATCATCGAAGCCGGCTTCCCCATCGCATCCAAAGAGGACTTCGAGTCCGTCAAAGCCATCGCCGGCGTAATAACCGGCGACGTGGAAGTCGCGGGCTTGGCCCGATGCCTCACAAAAGACATCGACGCCGCCTATAAAGCCGTCAAAGACGCCAGGAAGCCCCGCATACACGTCTTCCTCGCCACCAGCGACATCCACCTCAAATACAAGCTTAAAATAACCAAAGCCCAGGCTCTGAAGCAGGTCAAGGAAATGGTGGCCTACGCCTACTCGCTCTGCAAGAACATCGAGTTCTCAGCCGAGGACGCCTCCCGTTCCGACAAGGCTTTCCTCGCGGAAGTCGTGGAAATGGCTATCCAGCAGGGCGCCACGACCATCAACATCCCGGACACCGTCGGCTACTCCACGCCGGAAGAGTTCGCGGCTTATTTCCAGTATCTCCAGAAGCACGTGCCGAGCTTCAAGAAAGCCTGCTTCTCTACCCACTGCCACGATGACCTTGGCCTTGCCACCGCCAACTCTTTCGCGGGCGTCAGGAACGGCGCCAGGCAGGTGGAATGCGCGGTGAACGGCCTCGGCGAAAGAGCCGGCAACTGCTCCCTCGAGGAGATCGTCATGGCCATCAAGACGCACTCCGCGGCCTTCAACATCGACACCAGGATCAACACCAAGGAGATCATGCCCGCCAGCAGGCTCGTCTCGAAGATCACCTCCTTCCCGGTGGCTCCGAACAAAGCCATCGTCGGCTACAACGCCTTCAGGCATGAAGCCGGCATCCATCAGCACGGTCTCCTCGCCAACAAAGCCACCTATGAGATCATGTCCGCCGAGGACATCGGCCTTCAGTCCGACGATCTGGAAAGCGGCCTGGTGTTGGGCAAGCACAGCGGCCGCCACGCCTTCTCCTTCCGCCTGAAGCAGCTTGGCTTCAACCTCAGTGACGACGAGATCACCAAGTGCATGGAGCGCTTCAAGGACGTGGCCGACAAGAAGAAACACGTCTACGACGAAGACCTCATCGCCATCGTCAAGACCGCCGCTGACCTGGACGCCCAGCCCATGTACAAGATGGAGTATTTCAGCGTGACTTCTGGCGACCGTCAGATCGCCACCGCCACCATAAAAGTCAAGCGCGGCAAGAAGTCCGTCCTGAAATCCGCCATCGGCAACGGCCCCGTGGCCGCCATCTTCTCCGCCATCGAAGCCGCCACCCGCTTCAAATTCCAGCTCAAGGACTACACCATCAGGTCCTGCAGCGTGGGAAGGGAAGCCATGGGCGAAGTGATGGTGCAGATAGAGCAGGACGGCAAATCCGCCGTCGGCATCGGCGCCAGCACGGACATCCTGGAAGCCAGCGCCCTGGCTTTGCTCAACGCCATCAACCGCCTTGTCATCAACAAGGCCGCCAAGCGCCTGAAAGCCCAAGGCTAAAAGCAAATGGCAAAAGCCAAAACAAAAAAGGCGGACCGAAAGTCCGCCTTTTTTCGTGGAGAAAAATTAATCTTTTTTCTCGCGGATAAAGCAGCGCTTGGCCAGGGCGAAGCAGGGGCAGCCGTGGTATTTCTCGTAGACCAGCATGCAGGGGCAGTTCCATTTTAGGCCGTAGAGGCACATGGCCATTATGACGTAGTTGAGGTAGATGACAGGATGCCAGAGATACAAGCTTATAAGGCCTATGACGGCGATCATGCCGGATTTTGAGCGGTATGAGAAAGCCACCTTCTCCGGCAGGAAACAGTAGCCGAAATAAAGGTGCATGAAGGATAGGAAGAAGAGCGCGGGCAGCGTCATCTTGTCCGCGATCACAAAATAAGCCAACAACCCCACCAGAACGACGCGAACCATGATCGACCACCAGCCGGCAATCGTGGGCGTCAGCATGCGGGTGTTGTTCTGGTAAAGGAGATAGTCCGGATCTTTTTGGATAAGCATCTGCTCCTCATCCCTGGCTCTTTTGTACATCAAGGGCAGGAAGATGAGCGCCACCGCCAGGAAGCTCATGAAGTTGAAAAGCATGATCGAGCAGCCGGCGCACCAAAGAAGCAGCGAGGCATACATCGGGTGCCTGGCCAAAGAGAAGGCGCCGCGGATTATTATGGGATGGTTTTCCTTTATCTCGATGTCGTCCGACCAGAGTTTCCCAATGTTGACTTTGGCCCAGATGTGCCAAAAGGTGGCGAAAAGCAGCGCGATAAGGCCGATCGCGAAGAAGATGTAGCGCGTTACTTGATCTTCGATCTTGAATTGGCCGAAGGAATTCAGCCAGAAGGGAAACAAAAGGATCACCAGGATCGTCATTTCCCTGGTGGCGAACCAGTTTTGAGCTTCCTTGTCGAGTTTCTGGCGGTTTTTCGCGTGCTCGATGAACTTTAAAACGACGGCGACGAGAAGAACGACGCCCGTTGCGTAAACAAAGCCCATTCCGATGAAAAAGAGCGCCGGGTCTATTGAACGCTCCGCTAATCTATTGACAAACTCCATCACGTCTACGCCTCCTTAAAACTAGAAAAACGATAGGAATGTATATGACAGCCAGTATATGGTAAATGGTGAAAGGGCCAATGACACGCGGTTCGGTCCTTATGAATTCCACCAGGAAACGCATGATCAAATAAGACAAGAGATAGACGGGGAAAAGCAGATCGGCCCTTTTTGTTCGCCTGTAAAAAAGGAAGAGCGAAAAAGCGGCGATAATTTGGAATACGCTTTCGATAAGCTGGACGGGAATGCCACAACAAGACGCGCAGCAGCCGTTAAAATAACAGCCGATCTTTCCGATCCCTGCGGCTATTGCCAAAGGAATGACAAAACGGCCGCCGAAGGATGATTGGTTTTGATGAGTGAAGATCTTATAGAGGTTGATGGCGGTGAAAGCTCCGAGGACGCCGCCCATAAAGCTTTTCCCGGTGAAGCCAAGGTTGCCCTCAAAGCCGTAGCTTATTATGACCGGCAGCTTCATGCCTATTATTAGCCCCAAAAGTAGGCAAATATAGACGCTCAGCCCGTTCTTGTTTTCGGCCTTGGGAATAGACAGGCATCTGGCGGCCAAGAGACCAAGAACAACGCCCAAGATCTCAAACAGATTGTAAATTCCTAAGGTCATTGTTGGGCAAGCAAATAAATCACGACCACAAGAATGAAACACAACAATCCCCAGATGACCCAAATGTTTTTAGTCAGCCAGGCGATAAATCCGAAAAGCAGGACCGGGAAACCGAACCAGACGATATAAAGCGGAATGATAGAGTCGTCGCCTAGGCTTTTATATATCTGCATATTCAAAATGCAAGTCCCGAACATAACCGCCGGGATCCCTACGATCGTAAGAAAAAACCCCAACAAGCCTTTGATGACCTTATTCGACTCGTCTTTGCTTTCCGGTCTGCCGCTCGCTTCCGGGACGGTATTCTCGTTAATTTTTACTTCTTGTGTTTCCATGGTTTTTCTCTATGAATTAATCATATAAATGCTTGTAAGCCAAATTAGGATGGCCAAAACGATGAAACACAACAACCCCCAGATGACCCAGATGTTTTTTGTCATCCAAGCGATTATTATGCACAAGACCGCTGGGAAGCCTAGCCAAACATAAAAATAAAAATCGTTGCCCAAGCCAATGGATTGGCTGTCTAACGCCAGGCTAAAAATACAGGTGCCGAAAAGAACTATCGGAATGCCTATAAAAGTTAGGACGAAGCCAAGAACGCCTTTGACCAAGGTTTTTGCGTAGCTCGGCTCTTCGGACTCGCTCTTTTCTTCGCTTTGCCTTTTTTTAGAAAGCTCTTCCATGTATTTAATGTCTTCTTCATCCATAAATGTCATTGCTCCATTTTGGATCTTAAAAGATTGTGCACGCAGAAGGGAATGACTCTCCCCTTGCCTACGGATACGCCGGTGCAGCATTTTCTGGCGCGTTCCCAGTCGAAATTATCGGTATCCATGAAGTTCTTTACGATGATGCGGACGATCTTCATGTCCTTGTGGGTGGAGCCGTCGCCTTCGGAGAATTCCTGGAGTTTCTCAAGCATAAAGGAGCTGCCGAGTATCTTGCCCACGAAACATTTGCAGACGTTCTTCTTCATGTAGTCGAGGATGGTCTTGTCGAAAGCGATCCTGTTTGAGAGCTGGCTCTTGCATTTCGTGAAATCAACGTAGTCGCCAAGGGAATAGACCTTGTCGCCCTGGCAGAAGAGAAAGCCCAAACTGGTGCAGTTGGGATGCGAGCAAGGCAGCGGGATGAGATCCTTGTAGGCCATCAGCTTGCTGTTGGCGATGGCCAGCAGGATGTCTTCCTGGAAGACGGAAGCGAGGGCGGAATCTTTGGCGCTGCCGACTTTGGTGAGGCGCTGGAAAGTGATGCCGGAAATGTGCTTGGTCTTTACGGAAAGGTCAAGGATCTTGGGGATCTCTTTTAAGTTATCCATGAAGACGGTGACCGCCAGGCAGATCTTTATTTCCGCCTCGTTAAGCTTTTTTATGATCGCGAGCTTTTCATCTAAAAGCGCGCGGCCGCGCAGAGCTTTGTAAACATTGTCGTCGAAGCCGTCGAACTGCAGGTAAACTTCCACTCTGTCTTTGTGCTTTTCTAGAAGAGCGAAAAGCTTTTCGTTTTTAAGGAGCGCAAGGCCGTTGGTGTTTATAAGGATGCGGTTGACGTCGGCTTTCAGGGCGGCTTTGAGGAGCTCCTCGAATTTGGGATGAACGAGGCATTCCCCGCCGGACAGCTGCAGAACGTCCAAATGGCCCTTCTCAACGGTCAGAAGCGTGTCAAGGCGCCGCTTGAATTCCGGCAGCGTGATGTGCTTGGGCGCTTTTTCCCCGAAATAGCAGATTGGGCACCTTAGGTTGCAGTCTTCCGTGATTTCTATGAGTCCGGTGCAGATGTGCTGGTTGTGCTTGTCGCACCAGCCGCAGTCCGGGCCGCAATTGCCCTTGAATTCCGTGACGGGCTGGAAGGGCTGGCCTTTTACGTCGAAAGTTTTGTCCAGAAAGCGCTCGGCGTCCTTGGCAATAGAATTGGAAAACGTTCCGTGCTCGGGGCAGGTCCTTTCCAAAACGATGTCCTTGCCCTTTTTGATCTTTCGGGCGGGAATAGTCTTAAGACAGACGGGACAAATGCTTTCAGTCTTGCTTATCATATCTCCATTTTAGCAAAAATCGCGACTTCTTAGAGATATCGTTTTGGGCTGAAAATAAAAATGGTGGACGTTACTAGACTCGAACTAGTGACCTCTACCGTGTGAAGGTAGCGCTCTAACCAACTGAGCTAAACGTCCACGTGAAAGTAGGAAGATATTACTAAAAAGAGATTTTGATTGCAAGCCCTGAAAGCCTATTCTGTTGACAGCGTACCAAAATAAAACTATAATTTCTCCCATAAAAATCAAGGAGTTATTTATGTCCATACACCCCACTGCCGTCGTGGCTCCCGGAGCCCAGATCGATGAAACCACCGAAGTCGGACCTTATTGCGTAATCGGCGAACACGTTAAGATCGGCCCAGGGAATAAGCTTGTGGCTTACGTTTATATCGACGGATACGTGGAGATAGGCAAGGGCAACCGCTTTTATCCCAACTGCTCCATCGGCACGCCTCCGCAGGACGTAGGCTGGAGAGAGGATATGGTGACGTATGTGAAGATCGGCGATGAGAACATCATCAGGGAAAACGTGACCATCCATTCCGGCACGCTAGGCTCCGATGAAAACGCCACCACGACGGTTGGCAGCCACAATTATCTCATGGCCAACACCCACATAGCCCATGACTGCACCGTAGGCGACTATGTCATCATGGTCTCCTTCTCGGGCTGCCCCGGACATACGCAGCTCTTCGATCACTGCATAATCAGCGGCCTCTCCGGCATGCATCAGTTCTGCCGCATCGGACGCTACGCCATGATGTCCGGCAACACCGTCATCAACAAGGACCTCCCGCCCTTCATGATCGCCGACGGCCGCAACGGCTCGGTCAGGGCCATCAATGTTGTGGGAATGCGCCGCGCGGGCTTCAGCGCCGAAACTATCCGCGCCATGCACGAAGTGCACAAGATCTTCTACGCCGAGGGACACACGATGTCCGTAGCCATAGAGGAAATTAAAAAGAGAGTCCCCCAAACTCCGGAAGTTTTGGAATTCCTGGAGTTCGTGGAGACTCCCAGTAAACGCGGGATCTTGTTCGGCCAGCTAGGCCGCCGCGATTAATTTTTGTTATTCGGAAAAGACCGGAGTGGAGAGGTATCTCTCGCCGGTGTCCGGAAGCAGAACGACGATCGTCTTGCCTTCGTTTTCAGGCCTGAGGGCGACCTTGGTGGCGGCGAAAGCCGCGGCGCCGGAGGAAATGCCGACAAGCAATCCTTCTATTCTGGCCAGCGTCTTGCTGGTGGCGAAGGCCTCCTCATTCTCCACCGTGATGATCTCGTCATAGATCTCAGTGTTCAAGGTGTCCGGAACAAAGCCGGCGCCGATGCCCTGGATCTTGTGGGGGCCCGGAGTGCCCTTAGAGAGGACCGGGGAGGAGGCGGGCTCTACCGCGATGACTTTGACGTTCGGGTTCTTGGATTTCAGGTATTCGCCAACGCCGGAGACCGTGCCGCCGGTGCCGACGCCCGCTACGAAGATGTCAACTTTGCCATCGGTGTCGTTCCAGATTTCCGGACCGGTGGTCAGACGGTGGGCGGCGGGGTTCAAGGGATTGGTGAACTGGCCGGGGATGAAACTGTTCGGGATCTCGACTGCCAGCTCGTTGGCTTTCTTGATGGCGCCCTTCATGCCCTCCGCGCCCGGAGTCAGGACCAATTCCGCGCCGAAGGCCTTGAGCAGGTTGCGGCGCTCAATGCTCATGGTGTCCGGCATGGTGATGAGGATGCGGTAGCCCTTGGCCGCCGCGACGGCCGCCAGGCCGATGCCGGTGTTGCCGGAAGTCGGTTCGATGATGACGGAACCGGGGACCAGCTGGCCTCTTTTTTCAGACTCGCTGATGATGTAAGAGGCGATGCGGTCCTTGACGGAGCCGATGGGGTTGAAATACTCTACTTTCGCGATGAGGCGGGCCTTGTAGCCTTTCTCGCTCTTATAGCGGTTGAGTTCCACGAGCGGGGTGTTGCCGACCAGGTCGAGTATGCTTTGATTGATTTTGGCCATAGTAATTCTCCTGTATTTTTAAATGTTAATTGCGTTGGTTATGTTGGCGTAATTTAGGTTGGGAACGAAGATCTCGTTGTGCGCGTGTCCGCGGAAGACTTTTTTCCCGTTGTGGAAGGCGAAGAGCTGGGAAAGGGGGAAGTCTTCCCAGGTCCCGTCGTCCAAAGGCGTGGTCGAGAAGATGAAGCTGTTGCCCTCGTGCTTGTAACACAGGGAGTTGTTCATGTTCTTGTGAACGTAGAGCAGCTCTCCGTCAAAGATGATAAGGTTCAGCTTGTTGCGGTGGGAAAGCTTTCTGACAGCCTCGTCCACGACTTCGAAGCGCTTCCTGGCGCTCAAGGTTTTTTGACTCTGGGCCTTGTTCACTTCGTCGATTATGAAGAGCAAGATCTTTTCGGAGTCTGTGTCGCCCTGCTGAAGCCCGAGATATTTCGTCAGGTATTTGCCGGAATAGACCGTGCCGTTGTGAGCAACGGTCCATTCGCGCCCGGTGGAGTCCTTGCCGCAGAAGGGATGGCAGTTTTCCGTTTTGATGGAGCCGATGGTGGCGAATCTTATGTGAGCCACAATGTTGTTTTGCGGGGCAAGGCGGTCCAAAGTTTCCTTTGCGATCTCGCTTTTGTAGGCGGCTATGGGTTCCTTTATGACGCCGAAAACATCCTCATCGCTTCTCAAAAGACCCCAGCCGTGAGGGAACTTCTGGCTGTGGCGGAGGAAAGCCTCGAGGTAAGGCTTGACGTTCAAAGGTTCATGGGAGGAGATTCCAAGCAATTCGCACATATCATTTCCCTCCCAGTTTTCGTATGTTGTCCAAAGAGGAGCCGATGGCTTCTCTAACCTGTTCGCAGAGCCTTAAGCCTACTAGTTTTTCCTTTTCATAAGCGATGATTTTTTTGATCTCCTCCTTTTCCGGGAAGCTGGAGAAATAACGCTCCATTTTTTCTATTATGCCGAGCGCGACCTCTTTAATGGGCTTCTTTCCGATCCTGACGTTTTTAAGATCGTAGAGGGCGGCGTTCTGGTGATTCTTTATGGCTTCAGCCTGCAGCGCCTTGGTGAAGCGAAAATCTTTTTCAGAGAGAAGATAGACCGCAAGCAGATGAGCGAAGTCGAGATCATTTTCCGCAATGCCCAGTTTTTCCAGGGGATCAAGGTCGAACATCCTCAGCTCGATATGGTCGATGCCGGTCTTTTTGAGATTCTCCGGAGAATTATCTCCCCTGGGCTTGATCCTGACCGGCAAGTACAGTTCGTGGGCGGAGTAAAGCGCGCCGCTTTTTACGTAAGCCTGAACGCTTTTGACGTAATTTTCAACGGAGGAATAATCCAGGGCCGGGATGAAGGTGTTCCAGTAGCCCTTGCTTCCGCTTCTCGGGGAGGCGTATTTGTTGAGGGCGAGGCCCTTGCTTCCGCTTTTGTCAAAGGAGCGGTCGTACAGGGGGCTGGCGGCGGTCAGAAGGACTAGAAGCCAGCTTGTGCGCGAGAGCTGCTTGAACAGTCTGAGGTAAAGTTCGTCGCTGGATACGGATTGTTGTTTCAGGAATTCTTTTCGGAAAGAGAAATTGAAGTGGATGCCGGAATAGAGC
>JAFSWV010000067.1 GCA_017444325.1 bacterium
CTATGGATTTTGACAGCAAATGTAATCTATTTCATAATTGATTGAAGCCAACATCACGGCTGACAGATTGACGTAGGTTTATGGAAGCCTTTGCTTTTGATAAAATAAAAGCATGCGTAGCCTATTACTATCTCTTGGGATCGTATCCATTGTTTGCGCCTTCTATGCGCACGCCGCGTTTTCCGCCGAACTTGGCGAGAACGATTACCTTAATAATTACGAAGTGCCGGTCCTCATAAAGGTCCCCTACTATGAGAAAGACTCGAAAGAAGCTGTTCCCTTCGAACTGATGCTCCAGCCAGGCGACCTCTACAAAAGCCGCTCCGGCAAAAACGGACTTGTATATGCAAATTTTGCAAAGATCGAAAAAGCCTTGGCGGAGCATAAGGAAAAGAACGCTAAAACGCCGGTGGTGAGCTGGAGCGACGGACGCAAGAACGCTGACAAGGAATATGAGAAATATCTGGAAGACATTAAGGCAGACGTCATGCCGAAAGAGTGGGTCGATAATTACCGCTCCGACTATACGTACGAGCTTGAACAGAACAAAAGACAGTTAGATCAGCAGGAAGACGGAAAAAAGAACGGCGGTTGGTTCGATGAAGAGTATTACATGGAAGCTCTGACGAAGTACGCCGTCCTTACCAATTTCCATTCCCGCATAGACGATCTGACCAATCCGGCTTCCGATCCAGACCAAGACGGCCTTGACAACAGAACGGAATACGCAAGAGGCACCAGTCCTATCTTCAAAGACTATGTCTCGGCATATCCCGGATACGTCGAAATTAAATACGACAACTCTTCCAACGTAACCGGGACGTTTTATCTGGTGAACACAGCAAAAGAAAGCAAAACCATAAGCCTTGAAAACGTCCTGTATCAATGGTCCGACCTCTACAAAATGCATTTTGTGACCAAGAAAGGCGAACTGAAGGGCGACAAGATAACCTTGCCGCCCGAGAGCGAAACCAAAATAGACTTTTATTTCAAAGCAGATGCCGCGCCGCGCTATTTCGACGATGCTTTCAGCACAGTAATTTATACCACGAACGAATTTGGAAGAACTCACTTTGAAATAAAGCTTCACTCTTACGAAGACAAAAGCAAACCGCTCACGATCCCCAAAAATAAGAAGCCGGCGGAAGGCACGCTTTATGAAGGCGGAGAAGCCCTGACTTTTTCATGGGAAGAGCCAGGCTTAAGCATGAAACAGGACCGTTATGAAAGAATAAATTACAAATTGTTTTTAGCCTCCCCTTTCAACGACGTGCGCGGTTCAAACGAGATCTCGGTCAAAAAGCACCGGAATTTCAAAGCGGGAGCTTTCGGGCCAGGCGTCTATTTCTGGCGCGTTGGCAAGCAGGATCGCTTTCATGAGCCTGTCAGCTCTCCCTGGAGCTGGTTCGCCGTCGGGAAAGAAGTCGGCCCGGTCAATGAAAAACAGTTGAACCGGGGTGATCCGCGTCATGAGCATTGGCCGTATAGTAAAGCGTTTCTTGAACTGTATTTCATTTTCGCGGGAGAACCCTACGAATTGAACATTGGAAATCTGGATTCCACGGAAAACTCCCATTTCCCCGCTTCCTGGAGCGATCCCAAGCAGGAAGTCAGTTACGGCTCATCCCAAAACGGCGAAAGCCCCTGGAAGATCAAAGGCTCGTTCGATGCGCCCGGCTTATACAGCAACTTGTGGTTGGATATTGACGCAAAGGGCGAAACCAACGAAATATGGTGCTTCTTCATCGTCCGCCAGCCGCCTTACAAGCGCATCAAACGCTCTTATTACGATCCCGACACTAAAGTCGTAATGCACGACCTCTTCAAAAACCTCTCCTTCAACTTTAACGAAAAGGAGTACTTCGAGGCTCTTTCCAAAAAGGAAGGCCTTGATTGGGAAACTGCCGACTCAAAAGAATTCATTCCATCCCTTCCGGATGGTCTCAAAGCTAACAAGATCGCAGACGGCGACATAGAGATCTCGGGCGCACCGACAGTTGACGGCGTCTTCACCAACATATTCAAAGTCACAAAGGGCGATGTCTGTTCCGAAGAAACGCATATCTTCAATATCAAAGACATAGGCGAACCGCCCTTTGAAATAGAATATGCCCTCAAAGATAAATACCGGCATATTCTTCTAGAAAAAGCACGAAAAGAAAAGTAAATAATTCTTTTGCTTATGGTATAATCTAGATGGATTATGCGTAAGTTATTGTTAGCGATCACAGGGTGTTTGTTTTTGCTCTTCGCCTTTGAGGCAGAAGGCGCTTTGCGCGCTTTTGATGTGGGCGGGAGGGCTTTTAAGCTTGAGACGAACGTTTTGGGGTCCGCCGAGTTCGTTTCTTTATATGATCTCTCTCAGGCTATTGGCGGGGCTCTGACTTGCGACGAATGGACAAGATGTATTGAGCTCAGGGTTGCAGGCAAGTCGTTTAGGTTCATGCCTTCCTCTAGGGCTGTTTTGATAGATGGAGACGACTGCATCTATTTGCCGAACGCCGTGACGGAGATAAAGGGCGACGCGCTTGTCACCACCGCCTTCATAACGTCGATCCTGCCGGATTACATGAAGTCGTCCGGGAAAGGAAAATCGACTTACGCTGGAAACAAGAAGCTCGTTGTCCTGGACGCCGGGCATGGAGGGCATGACACCGGATGCCGTGGCGGAGGCTTGAACGAGAAAGACATTACTTTGGATGTGACCAGAAGAGTCAGGGATCTATTAACGGAGATGGGATACCGCGTCATAATGACAAGAAATTCGGACGTGTTTTTGGAACTGCCAAGCAGGTCTGACATAGCTAACAGAAACGGCGCGGATATCTTCGTGTCGATCCATGTCAACGACGCGGCCAACACCTCGGCTTGCGGGACTGAAACGTATTATTTGTCCAAAGTGCAGGTTGACAACGATTATCATGCCAGAAGACTTGAGACCTCCTCTTACGGGTATGAGCTTAGGAAACGCTGGAGCAGCTTGACGACTAAGATGAAGAGCGTCATGCGCCAACAGCATTACCAGACCACGCAGCAGAAGTCGCAGCTTCTGGCGGAGAAGGTCCAGAAACGTCTGGCGCGCGCCGCCGGCGGCGACAACAGAGGCGTGAAAGGAAAGAATTTGTCCGTTCTTCGCAACTCATACTGCCCCTGCTGCCTGGTGGAGATCGGCTTCATCAGCAACTGGTCGGACTTAAAGAAAATGAAAACAAGCGCCCACAAGCAGAAAGTGGCCCAGGCCATCGCGCAGGGCATCAAGGATTATTTGAAATGAGTGACAAACCTAAAATTGAAGCTCCCATCGGCATCTTCGACTCCGGCTTGGGCGGACTGACCGTCGTCAAAGCCGTAAGGGATCGCTTGGCCTCTGAAGACGTGATCTATTACGGCGACACGGCGCACGTTCCCTACGGCTCCAAGAGCAAGGAAACGATCGTCGGTTTTACCAATGACGCGGTGCGCTTCTTTCTTGACCACGGCGTTAAATGCATCGTCATCGCCTGCAACACCGCGACCGCCCTGGCGCTGCCGGAAATAACGGCGCCCGTTCCGATGCTCGGCGTGATAGAAGCCGGGGCGAGGGCCGCGCTTTCCGCTTCCAAAAACTACAAGATCGGCGTGATCGGAACATCCGCTACCATAGCATCCGAAGCTTATCCCAACGTGCTGCGGAAAATGAATCCCGAATGCGCCATCTACGCCCATCCCTGTCCCCTCTTCGTTCCCCTGGTGGAGGAGGGCTGGCTGGACCGCGAGGCAACGAAGATGGTCGTGAAGGAATATCTGACGCCTTTGAAGATGGCCGGGATAGACACCCTGGTCTTGGGCTGCACGCACTATCCTCTGCTGGCCGGCGTGATCGGCGATTTCTTAGGTCCGGATGTCAAGCTGGTCGATTCCGCCTCCGCCTGTGCGGCGGAATTGGAAAGCATACTTAAGAATGAAGGATTGCTTAGGAACGCCGGCAGCGGCAGCGAGACTTTCTTCGTAACGGACGGCGCTGCCAAGTTCTCCGAGACAGGTTCGCGCTTCTTAGGCCGCTCTTTGCAGGCCATAAAGTTCACCCCATCCCGCTAAAATGCCCAAGAACAGCCCTAGAACGTCCAGAAACAGCTCTTCTGGTTCAAAGTGGTATCTGAGAGCCTACGCTTTCTCCGCGCGTCTTCTGGCGACGCTGGCGGTCCTGCTGATGATCTTATTGTTTTTCCAGCAGATCGTTCATATAGCGCAGCAGAGCTTCAACGACACCGTTGCGCTTTGCCTGATACCGATCATGTTGTCGGTCGCCTATCTTTACAGCTGGAAAAGCCTCTGGTGGTCGGGCGCCGCGGCGCTGCTCGTTCTGGTCGCGTTCCTCGCCTTCATGATAAACCAGAATTTGGGCGAGACGCTGCCTGTTGAAATAATCCTGCTTTTGAATCTGCCGACTTTCTTTTTGATCAGCGCGGCCGCGCTGATGCATTTCTCCGGAAGGGACTAGATAAAGAGGAGATTGGCCAGTCTCCCCCTGGCGCCGAAGTCCCCTGCCACTGAGAAGACCGCCAGGAGGACTTTCCTTGCGAGGTCGTCGCCGAATTTGCGGTCTTTGGCGATGAAAGCTAAGAGATCCTCCACAGCCTCTTCGCAGCGGTAGTCTTTGAGTTTTGTTTTGATCTCTTCCCAGTCTCGGTTTGGGGAAATCGTTTCATCAAGCATTTCTCTGAGAAGCAGGGCGATGTTTTCCTTTTCACTTAAGAGAGCGGGATCATCCATTTCTTCGCAGACGGTTTTGGCCTTTGCAAGGTCTTTGGTGATCCAGAGGAGCTTTATGTGTGCGAGCCAGAGCGCGCGGTCGTGTTTCTTTTATTACCTTAAGATGGGAATAAGGGCGAGGGCTCTGGGATACTGCCCTTCGTTCATAGCCTGGTCGAATTCTTCTTTCAGGGTCTCCTCGGCCGGCTTGGGAGGAAGGTAAGGCGTTATGAGTTTCTCGAGCGAATCATCGTTCAGAAGGCCTTCGGCCTGGTCAACGGTCTCCCCGCCCTTGAAGACGAGCATAGTGGGGACGGTACGCAGGCGCATTTGGGAAGCGAGGACAGCGTTCGCTTGTTTTTCTATGTCGAGGAAAACGATCTTAAGCGCTTGGCTTTTGGCTTCCAGTTTTTCCAGAGAGGAAAGGTTGTCTTTGCATTTTGAGGAGCGGGAGGAGTCGAAAACGACTACGAGAACGTCGTCCTTGGCGCACTCTTTGATCGTTTTGATCAATTCTTCCCTTGATTCTAAATATTGCGCTGCCATAATCAGAGATTTTTGTTGTCGAAATCTACGAAGAATGTTGTAAGCGTGAATTCCGTAGGCGGATCGACGGCGTTCCAGAATACCGTCACCGTGACCTCCCTGAGATCGGGGTTGGTGACATCCGTAAGGCTGCCGTCAACGTCGTCTTTTACTTCCTCCACGATCTCCACGTGGAAAGTGTAATCCGGGAAATCGCTGCCGAAGTCGCCGTCAGTTACGATGTCATCGGCTTTCTTCTGCCAGTAGAGCGTCTCGATGTCCGCCATCACCTTGCGGGCAAGATTGGCCTGGACCGTCACGGCTTCCGCTCTCCTGATGGCCCTGGTGCTTGAGCCGATCAATTTGAAGGCCGCCGAGGCGCCGATGGAAAGGATGACGATGGCCGCCATCACTTCCAGCAATGTGAAGCCAGACCTAATCCTCATCTTCCGCCCTCCTGAAGGAGACCTGGCCTGTGTAGGTCACGTCGATGATGTATTTGAGATCCTCTTTCTGAGTAGCGGAAAGGACGATCAGGACAGGCTCCACGTTGCCCCTGGCGTCGAAATTGATCGTGTAGGGATCCTCGTCGTACTCTTCGTCGTACTGGTCGCGGATGAATTCGAGCTTTACGCTGGGGGGAAGCTTCCTGCTGGTCTGGTACATTGGAGTGCTGGTCCTGAGGTTGGTGACCGCGGCGTATTCGTTTTCGTAATAGTCGGGATGCTCCGTTTCCGTCTCGATGTCTAAGGCGGAATCGAAGCGAAGGTCATCGGAGCTCTTGCCGACCAGATCGTCGATGCTCAGGGGAAAATCGTTGTATTTGGACTCCCCTTTCGAGGAGCGGTAAGACTGGTTCTCGAAATCAAAGGTAAGGTTGTAGGGCGCTTTCTGAAGCGCCGCGTGCCCCTGGAGGTTCTTTATGGTGATGGTCAGCATCTGGGCTTCCTGCCTGACCTGGGCGGTCACGAAAAGCTTCGCGATGTTCGGCGAAGCCATGGAGGCCAGGATGCCGATGACCACGATAACGATTATGAGCTCTATGAGCGTGAAACCCGCCAGCCTATTCTTCATAACACTTCAGTATGGTGGGATAATCGGAACCTGGCACAACAAGCCATTCGACCATTCTGGAATAGTTGTTGCAGCGGCCGTAGGAGCGGATGCGCATCGCGCCCGTGGAGCCGGAAAGTTTTTCGCTTCTTCTCTGTTCAACGAGATTCTCCCAGGAATCGGGCTCGACTATGCGCAGAACGTCCGGGGAAGCCGTGTTGTAGTTGACCTGCGCTACTCTTGAGTTGACAGTCACGAATTTCTTGATGCCGGGATGACATTCCGGAGGATTGTCCGGATTGACATCGTCCATGTAGTCCTCCCAGATCTCCCTCATCCACTGGTTGGTCTCGAAGCCGGGCGTTCCGTACCAGAGCGTCTCATCCACGGAACCGGGGCTTAAATAATTGACCATGTCCATGACCGTCAGGAACTCGTTTACGTCCTGCATGGGCGCATTGGGAATGTTCCTGGGCGGATCCATCTTCTCATAGTCCGTGCGCTCGGCGCCGGAAAGCTCCGGGAAATCGTCCGAATCCACATAGTCGATGAGGCAGTCTGTCAGCCTGTCTATCGTTTCGCCATCGACTAACGCGATCCTGAAAAGCCTCTTTAAAGAATCATAGCTTTTCTGTTCGGCCCAGGCGGAGATGTTGATGAGGCTGGCCTCGTCCATGGGGCCAAGGCCTTTTTGGCCGAACTCATCCTGATATTTCACGGTGAAATTGCCGTCGCCCAAAGGATAGCAGAGGAAGATCTCCTCGAAGCGCTTCAGCGTTTCCGCGTCTTCCGGAAGGTCGGCCCTGGGCGCCAGTTTCCCCGACATGGATTCCCTGCGCATTTCCGCGATGCAGCGGTAGATCCCGGCCTTGGCAAGGTAATAGGCCTTGACGTCGTCAACGTAGTTCCTAGCCAGGCGCATCTCCGTCTGGATCGAATATACGTAGGCCGTGGTCAGGGTGATGAGGAAGAAGAGAATGAAGCAGACCATCACCAGGATAACGCCTTTCGGTCTTTGGGCGCTCTTTGTCATCACTGCATCATCATGTTCATGTCGAGCATCGGCAGAAGCATCGCCAAAATAATGAGCGTCACAACGCCGGCCAGACATACGATAATAAGAGGTTCCAGAGTGGAGGTCGCGGCTTTCAGCGCGCGCTTCGTCTGCTTTTCATAGCTTTCCGCGATACGGCCCAGCATCTGTCCCAAACGGCCTGACTCCTCGCCAACCGAGATCATGTGGATGACGACCGGAGGGAAGACGCCGGAAGCGCGGAGCGGCTTGGCGATCCTTTCGCCCTCCTTGACGTTCTTGGCGACGTTGTCGAGGGCTTCCTCTATGATGACGTTGCCGGCGGTGTCTTTTGAGATGTTAAGCGCGGAAAGGATCGGGATGCCGCCGTCCACAAGAGTCCCGAACGTTCTTGAGAAACGCGCGATGGATATCGCTTTTGTCAGCGGTCCGAGGAAGGGCAGTTTGAATTTAAGCTTGTCCGTCAAGACCTTGGCCTGCCTCGTCTCCAGCCATTTCTTGAACATCGCTACTGCGACGAAGATCAAAGCCAGCACTAGCCACCAGTAAACGACCAGGAAGTCGGAGATGTCAATGAGAGCCTGCGTTATGGTCGGCAGCTCGGCGTTGAAGTCCTTGTAGATGGCTTTGAACCTAGGAATGGCGAAGATCATCAAGGCCGCCACAGCCAAGCCCATGATGCAGCTTAAGACCACAGGATAGACCATGGCGGCTTTGACGTTCGATACCGTTTCATGCTCGTCTTCCGTGAAATCGGCCAGTCTGAGGAGCGACTGTTCCAGGACGCCGCCGGTCTCGCCCGCCCTTACCATGCTGACCGCCAGGTTTGAAAAACACTGGGGATGGTCGGCCAAAGCGTCGGCCAGGGTTGAACCGGCCTGGACCTTGTCCTTGATGGCTTGAAGGATCTCCTTGAAGGCCGGATCGTCCTCCTGCTCCAATAGAGCTCCCAGCGACCTTACCAGAGGAAGCTTGGCCTGAGTCAGCGTTGACATCTGCCTTAAGAAGTCCACGACTTTCTCATGCTTCACTTTCCTGCGCCTCTTGGGCAGCTCGACTCTCACCGCCGCCTCGGCGACGGCGTCGCCTTCATAGAGCTTCGTGATGAAGATATGGCGGCCCTGAAGCTGCGTTTTGGCTTCGGAAATAGAATTGCAGATCAAAGTCCCGGAGGTCGGCTGACCCTGGGCGTTCAAGCCTTCATAGGAAAAAGACGGCATAAAACTTCTTTGCTAATTGATTATTTTTTCTGTTCCAGCGCCAGCGTCTTGGTCGTGGCGTCGCAGACAGCGGAGGGGCCCCAGTACTGGATGGCGCCGGGATCCTGATAGGATTCCGTCACAGCCCATTCGTTCCTGTTGGCGGCCAACGTCTTGAAGGGCTTGCCCTTCAGATCGACCAAGGCTTTCTTGATGACGGGTTTGTCCTTGCCGTGACGATGTTCCATGTTCATCATCATGGTGAGGGGCACGCCGCCCGGCACCCACTTCTCAGCAGGAGCGGCCAGGTTCTTCAGCGTGGACATATATCCGTTGGCGCCGGCCGCTATCAGAGCGGCGGCGTTGAAGCCCAAGCCGTAGCAGTAGTCGGCGTCGAAGTTGGAAGGAGAAGCGCAGCGGCCTTCATAGCCGAAGAAGTGCGAGAGCGCGCTGAACTTGCCGGTGTATTTGCCGGCCTTCTTGAGATCTCTCAAAGAGTCGCCGACCAAATCTATAAGGAGCTTGTCAGTCTCAATACGGGAGACCTGGACATTGCCGTGCGGGTCTCTGTCCATCAAAAGCTGGCTCTGGATGAGGATGGGAAGCGATGAGAAGACCTGGGAAGAAGCGGGAGAAAGATTCTTGTTTACGAACTGAAGCTTGTCGTCCATGGAAAAAGAAGCGAAATCGTCTTTGCCGGCCAGAAGGTCGTTCAGCTCGGCGATCAGTTTCTTGACTTCCGGGATGAACTCGATCAAGCCTTCCGGAATGACGATGACGCCGAAATTCTTCTTCATCTCGGCTCTTCTGACGATCGTGTCGGTGATGCTCTTCACGACCTGGTTGAGGGTCATCTTCTTCTCGGCGATCTCTTCAGAGATGAAGGTGAGGTTCGGCTGCGTCTGCAGGGCGACTTCAAGAGTGATGTGGCTGGCGCTGCGGCCCATCAGTTTGATGAAGTGCCAGTATTTCTTGGCGGAGTTGGCGTCGCGGCAGATGTTGCCGACCAGTTCGGAATAGACCTTGCTCGCGGTGTCGAAACCGAAGGATGTGCCGATCTCGCTGTTCTTAAGGTCGCCGTCGATGGTCTTGGGGACGCCGATGACTGTGATGGGAGAATTGTGCGCGGCAATGTATTCCGCAAGCATGCAGGCGTTGGTGTTGGAATCGTCGCCGCCGACTATTACGAGGGCGTCGAGCTTGTGGGCCTGCATGGTGGAGAGAGCGCTCTCAAACTGCTCTTCCGTTTCCAGTTTCGTTCTGCCGGAGCCGATGATGTCGAAACCGCCGGTGTTGCGGTAATCTTTGACGAAGGCCGGGGTAAGGTTCACGAACTTGTTCTCAATCAGGCCGGAAGGACCGCCGAGGAAGCCGATCAGATTGCTCTTCGGAGAAGAAGCTTTTATGCCGTCAAGGATGCCGGAAACGACGTTGTGGCCGCCGGGGGCCTGGCCGCCTGAAAGCACGACGCCGACGTTGAAGGCTTTCTTGGAAGCCTTCTTGGCCTTGGCGAAAGTAAGCGTCGGTTTGCCGTAGATGTGCGGGAAAAGCTTCTTGATCTCCGCGGCGTTGGCCACGGACTTGGTCGTCTTCACGACCGGTTTGGCTTCGATTTGCAGTCCGGCTTTCTTAAGGAGGGCCGGCAGTTTCGGCTGATACTTAGCGCGATTCTGTGTGAAACTGGATTTTGTCATACCGTATGTCCTGAATTATTGGTTAATATGTTTTTTGTTTTTGCATTCAAAATTATTTGGCTTCGCTTTCCGGCACGATGTCGCCCAATCCCAATTGCGTGAGGTTCGGCACGATCTTGTACATGGCGGTGAGGGCGCGCAATGCCTTCACGCCTTCCTCGAGGTCTTTCCTGTTGGTCAGGAAATCCCTGATCTTATCGGCTTCGGAGCGGATGACGTTGTGGTTTATGGAGGAGACGGTCGTGTTCTCAAGAAGCGAGTTCATTTCCGAGAGCGCGTACTGCTGGCGCCAATCGACCACGTTCATGTATTTCTCAAAGCTTTCCTGGGCGTTTTTCAAAAGCGTGAGTTTTTCCGTCAGCTGCTGCAA
>JAFSWV010000068.1 GCA_017444325.1 bacterium
AAAGTGGAAAAGGGTGTTTTTTTCCTAAAGGTCTTCTGCTGAAAAAACACTCCAGCCTTTTTGATAAAATAGATAAATATGAATGATGTAAGAACTTTTGTTTTAGGCCTTGACGGCGCCGACTGGTCCGTCCTGGAACCGCTTATCAAGAGCGGTGCCCTGCCTAATTTCGCAAGGCTTTTTAAGGGCGTCCACGGCCCCCTTGATTCCACGACGCCTCCTTTGACGCCGCCCGGCTGGACTTCTTCCGTAACGGGACGCAATCCCGGGAAGCACAACATATTCGATTTCTTCTCGTACAGCGGATCGGATTACGACGTGCACTTGACAACGAGGAAAGACAGGCGCTGCCGCGCGATCTGGAACTATGTCTCAAACGAGGGCGGAAGGGTGCTCGTCATGAACGTGCCGCATACTTATCCTCCCGAGAAAGTGAACGGCTATCTTATCTCAGGCTTCGGCACTCCGGAGTGGGATTGCGAGTACACGTATCCTCCGGAACTGAAGAAGAGGATCAAACATGCTCATCCCGATTTCAAAGTGGACATGCCTTCCCGTTTCCTGCACGAAGGCGATTTCGCTTCTTTTGTCAAGGGCGTCAACGCCCATTGCGAGGAACAGTTCAGAGTCTTCACGGAGCTCTATTCCGAGCTGAAGCCCCATTTCGCCATGTTCTGCTTTGTTGAGATGGACAGGCTTTTCCATTTCTTCTGGAAGGAAAGCATGGTGGATAAAAATGGGCCTTATGCCAATCTTTTCAAGGACCATTTCGTTTTCCTGGACGGTCTGCTCGGCAAGTTTCTGGACACGCTGCCTCCTAATTCTGTCGTTATGGCGATAAGCGACCACGGCTTCGGGGAAGTGAAAAAGGACATTTACGTAAACAATTACCTGAGGGACAAAGGCTACCTTTCCGTGAAGGAAGGATTAGACGAAGTGAACGTCGGCAAGGTCGCGAAATGGAAGCTTGTGACAGCGTCTTTGCTTGACAGACTGGGGCTCTGGCAAATTTACCTGAAACATCGCAGGGCGCAGCTTGAGAAGCGTTCCGCCATTGGCGGCGCCGGAGCCGAGACGGTGCGCTCAGCCACGGCGCTTTCCGCCGTGGATTGGGAGAATACGAAAGCTTATTTCTCGTCAATGTCCGCCCGCTCGGTGAGATTGAACCTGAAGGGCAGGGAAGCAAAGGGCGTCGTTGATGAAAAGGAGTACGGCGAATTTTTGGACAAACTTGCGAACGACCTGCTTGATATGAGGGACGAGGACGGAACGAAAGTCATCGCCAAAGTTTTTAAGGCCAGGGAAGTTTTCAAAGGAGATTTTGTGAAGAACGCTTCCGACCTCTACCTTGAACCCGCTCCAGGGTATTCCTTCAACCAGGGGTTCGCCGAAAAGTCCGTCATGCCCAGTACGCAGCACGGCCAGCCAAGGTCCGGCGATCACCGCCAATACGGGATCTATATGCTGCAGGGCAAAGGTGTGAAACAAGGAGAGACGCTGCCGGCCGCCATCATAGACGTGACGCCGACGATCCTTGCCCTCATGGGCATTCCGCTCTCAGACGACCTTGACGGGAAAGTGCTGCTTGATGCGCTGACGGAAGAATTGAACGTGAGGCGTTACAAAGAGGCGTCCTACGGGCAGATGGAAAGCAAGGCTGACGAAAACGAAGAAAAACTCCAGGAAAGATTGAAAGACCTAGGATATCTGTAATGCTTCGCGACTTAAAAATATTACTTTCGCTTTTCTTTCTGACGCTCTGCGCCGATGCTTCAGTTTGGCCTGTTTGCGACCAATACAAGATTGAAAGCGTTCTGGAGCTTTCGGCGGCTTTGAGAAAAGTCGAAAGTCCGCTTCTTTGGAACAAGACGGAGGAGATCGCGAAGGGCAGAAACTCCACGGCGAAGGGTAAGTTCGACCCCATAAGAGGCACCGAGGAAAAGATAGAGCGCATCTGGGCCAAGACTTTGCTGGGTTTGAAGAACAAAGATGTCTATGTTATGCAGGATGCGCTTTCGCTCTACCGTGAAGTCAGGCAGAATTATCCCAAGCCCATGGCTCAGAGAAGAAGTTTCGCAACGCTTGCCAAAGCGCACGCGGCTTTAAGGAATTCCATGAAGCCGGAAGAGAAGCCGGAGGCTGATTCCTGGCTCATCGCCAGATCTCAGGACAAAGAGTTCGACCTTGACGACAAAACGGCCGGCTGGTTTTGTTCGTGCTTTAAAGCATTGGCGGCCTCCGCCGTCGGGCGCCAGAGCATCGGCGCGCCTGAGGAAATTAAGGCTTTGCTTTCCCAGCTTAACGGCAGCGGAATAATAACCGCCATGGAAGTCGGCGTTTCCATGAGCTTGCTAGAGAACGTTTGTTTCGCCGCTGAGACCTTCGCCGGCAGCGGGAACGATCTTTACAAAACGGACGCCATAAAAAGGTGGGCCTCTGCGCTCAATGAATTAAAAGACACAGCCGACGTTCTGCCGGGACGCGGCTGGGAAGGGGACGCGGCTTTTTCCCCGGCTGTCACTTTCATTGTGGCGCTTAGGTACGGCCTCGCTTTGAGGGACCTTAGGGTCGCCGCTTTGGAAGCGCCTCTTGACGCGATGTTCTATTACGCTTCGGCCAAAAAAGCCGTGCCATATCCCAGACTGTCTCTTCTTACGAGTCCCTCCGGCTCCGGCTGGATAACAGCCCGCTCCCGCGTGCAAAAGGGAAGCGGGTCTCGTTATTTGAGAGTGATAAAGACCAGCGGCGGACGCTTCGGCGATCTTCTGTCTTTCGTTTTTTCCGGCTGCGGCAAAACGCAAATGGGCCGCCGTCACGGGCAGGACGGCAGGTCTGTCGTCGGACGAGATTATGCGACGCACACGCTGGCTTCCTCGACCGTTGTTGTGGATTTCAAAAGGCAGAATGCCGCAAGCGCCAAAATACTGCGCTCTGTCAACCGGCAGGGGATAACTTTCCTCGATCTGGATGGGAGCGGCGCATATCCCGGAATGAAAAACTACAGGCGCACGTTCTTCATGACGGACGATTACCTGCTCGACATCTTCACTCTTAAATCAGACGCCCCCTTTACCGCGGAATGGGTGATGCACGCCGAGAGTGCAAATAGCCCAAGCCTCACCGGATCCACAGCGGCGGAAAACAGCTATGAGATAAAAGACATCGCCAGGAGTTTTCTTGGCGCCGCTTATAACGAGCCGGCTTATCAAACGCTTGAGGACGTCACGTCGCAGCTTGCCCCCGCCCAGTGGGGGTGCGACTTCGGCAACGGGCTGAAGACCATCATGCTTGGGCAGAGCTCCACGAGGCTGCTGACCGCCAAGGATGGCGGCGACCTGGCCAAAACAGGGGAGATCACGCACTACCGCACGACCGACGGCAACATGGTGATAGCACGCAGGGACAACGTGAAGGAGACGAGGTTTGCGGCTCTGCACGAGGTTTATGACTCCGCCCCGAAAGTGAAAAGCCTTGTCAGGCTCGACATAGAAAAAGACGCGCTTATCTTTGAGATCGTAGTGGGGGAATATCTTGATTACGCTGTAATTAATTTCTCTTTGGAGCCTTTGGAATTCAATATCAACAATAGACAGACCATGAAAGTCAGTCCTGAGCCTTTCGCTTTCCTAAGACTGCACAGGGAAAGCGGCGTGCTTCTGCAAAACCTTAACGCGGAGCTTACGGAATAATGAGCGTGAAAAAACTATTCTGCCTTGCTCTTCTTTTGGGAGCGCTCACGCTTGCGGCCGACCCAGGTACCATACGGTTGAGGAACGGCGTTGTCAATTCCGCCGCTTCCTCCTTGATGGCGAAAGGAGTAAAACGCTGCGAGCCTGACTCTCTTGGGCGCTGCCAATATCTGATCCAGCCTGAGAAGAATTTCACGAACAAAGAGCGCGCTGACTTAAAGGAATCCGGCGTCGCTTTCATCGGCTTCGTTCCTCCCAACGCCTACATAGTTTTGGCAACGCCTGAAAAAATAGGCGCTTTGGAAGAGAAATATCCCTTGCTCTATGTTGGCGAGTATTTGCCGGAATACAAGAACGGCATCCCAAGCGCGACCATTTACAGCGTCTCTTCCGCTAATACGGAGCTCAAGCTTCTTGTTCGCCTGACCTCAATTGACCAGGCTTCGGATGTCATCGCATTTCTGAAAGAGCAGGGCGCCAACGATCCTGTTATTCTTCACGATGCGCCTCCGGTCGTAAAAGTCTCCGCCGGTGTTGAGACTGTCGAGAAGCTTATACTTCGCTCCGATGTCATGGATGTGGAGGAGGAGACAGAGTGTTTTGTTATGAACGACGCGGCCCGCTCCGCTTCGATGATGAACGTCGCGGCGATGAACACTTCGGGCTACACCGGGAAAGGCGTGAAAATCTGCGTGGCCGACACGGGGCTTGACAGCGGCAGCCTTAGCAATATTCATCCGGACTTTAAAAACAAGAATGTTGCGGGAGTGGTTTCCAGCACAAACACCGGAAGGACGGACTGGAGCGATCTTCACGGGCACGGCACCCATGTGGCCGGCTCCGCCGTCGGCACCGGCGCCTATTCCGGCGGACGATACGCCGGCACGGCTCCGGAAGCGGATCTGTATTTCATCTGCATCGGCGGCAGCAACAATTCCGTTTATCCTCCGGAATTGACCGACATAGAAGCCGCTTACGAAAGCGGCGCCAGGGTGATGAACAACTCCTGGGGAGCCTATTCCACCGCTATCTCCGGCGTTTACACCCAGGATTCGGAGTTCTATGACGCTGTCTGCCATGATCATCCCGACTTTACTATCCTTTTCGCGGCCGGCAACAACAACAAGAAGATCGATACTACCGGCAACTGCACTCTTTCGACCCAAGCGGCCTGCAAGAACGTCATGACCGTTGGCGCCGCGGAAAACGACCGCCCGGAATTCACGGCTACTTACGGACAGCTCTTCAGCAACGTGGCGGCGCCCTTCAACACAGACCAGGCGGGAAGCCCCCAGAACGGAACGCAGCAGGGCATGGCCTTCTTCTCAAGCCGTGGTCCGGCGAAGGACGGCCGCGCCAAGCCTGACATCGTGGCGCCGGGAACGTTCGTCTGGTCCACGGAATCGCTTTACGACAGCAACAACGGCGGCACGCGCAGCAGCTATTACACCACCATGTTCGGCACCTCCATGGCGACGCCGCTGACTTCCGGCGCCGCGGCGGACGCCGTGCAGTTCCTCAAGGGAAAAGGCTTTTCCGCACCCTCCTCCTCGCTTGTGAAAGCCCTTCTCATAAACGGCGCCAGAAACATGGGCACGGGGCAGTACGAAGACTACACCGAGATCCCCGACGAGAGCCCGAACTGCGTCAACGGTTTCGGACATGTGAACCTCGGAGAAAGCTTTTCTCCAGCTTGCGGCAATCTCTTCCTTTACGAAGGGACCATCTCTGATACTGACGATGAAAAGACATACGTCTTTGCGAAATCCGCCGACGGTCCCGTTTCCGCCACGCTGGTCTGGAACGACTATCCGGGAACGCCCGGCGCCGGGTTGGCTCTGGTCAACGACCTCGACATCGCCGTTACCTGCGGAGATTACACTTTCTATTGCGACGGATCTGACGATCACTGCGATTCATTGAACAACGTCGAACGTTACCGCGAAAGCGAATTCCCGGCAGGAAACAACATAGAGATCACGGTCAAAGGCTACAACGTCATGGAAGGCCCGCAGACTTTTTCTTTTGTCGTCAGCGGTGTGGACGCCGAGGTGGTCCCCGAACCGGCCTTCGCCTTAACAGCGCTTTTAATCACTCTGCTCTTGGGCAGAAAACCAAATAAAAATCTATGAAAAAATCGCTCTCTCTTTTGCTCTTTTTCTTTTCCCTCGCTCTTTTGGCCGACCCAGGCCCAATCAGGCTGAGGGAGACTGTCATCGATCCTGAGTCAGCCGCAGTATCCGCGTTCTCTGAACCGCAGTGCGCTCCCACTTCCTCGGGTAAATTCCAGTACATTCTGCAGCCGGCTAAAAATTTCGATGACGGCGAGCTCGAGATCGTAGAGTCTCTAGGCGTTGAGATAGTGGGTTATTTTCCGCCCAACGCCTACCATGTCCTGGCCGCCAAGGAAGAGATCGAGAATCTTAAAGCGCAGTTTGAGATCCTTTATGCGGGCGAATACGTTCCCGCCTACAAGGCCGCCAGCTCCCACGCAAAGACGATGTCGGGAAAAAGTGTTCCTTTCACAGCGCTCATTATTCTGACTTCCAGCTCAGCCTACGAAGAAGTGGAGAAGTTTCTGAAAGAGAACGGTTCCTCCAAATGCGAACTGATAAGCGAGACCGCCGCGTTGGTGAGAGCGGACATCACCGGCGATCTTGTTCCGAAGCTCTCGAAGCTGAGCGCCGTTGTAAACGTCGAGGAAGAGCCGGTCTTTACGATCGACAACGACGTCGCCAAGACCTCGGCGCTCATGAACGTCGTGCCCGCCAACTCAATAGGATACACCGGAAAAGGCGTGACCGTCTGCGTGGCCGACACAGGGTTTGACAGCGGCGATCCCAACACCATCCATCCGGATTTCAAAGGGAAAAAGATCACAGGCGCGATCTGCAGCTACAACACCAGCAGGACCGATTGGAGCGATCTGAACGGCCACGGGACGCACTGCGCCGGGTCTGTCCTTGGCAACGGAACGGTTGAAGAAGGCGTGACGGGCATGGCCCCGGACGCCGATCTTTATTTCATCTGCTGCGGCGGAGCCGGAAACGGAATAGCGGCGCCCGACGAGAGCGACATCAAGCTGGCTTATGCCGCCGGCGCCCGCATTATGAGCAATTCCTACGGAAGCGGCGGCGACGGTGAATACAATACCAGCGCCCGCACCTGGGACCAGATCTGCAAGAAATATCCGGATTATCTGATACTTTTCTCCGCGGGCAACAACAACAAGGACATCATAACGGAGGACAACTGCACCATGGGTTCGGCAGCCGTTTCGAAAAACATCATTACGGTCGGCGCCTCCGAAAACTACCGTCCCGACGTTGCCACGACTTACTCCATCTTTGGAGCGCAGCCTGGCAGCATCTTCTACGAAGACAAAATAGCTTATCCCGCCAACGGCGTTCAGCAGGGGATGATGATGAACTCCAGCAGGGGGCCCGCCAAAGACGGCCGCGTCAAGCCCGACGTCTGCGCTCCCGGCACCCAGGTACAATCCACGGAATCGCTTTACGATACCTTTAACAACGGAACAAGGACGAGATACTACACCTTCATGTCAGGGACCTCCATGTCCACGCCTCTCACGGCCGGCGCCTGCGCCGACATCATGCAGTATCTCAAGGAGAACGGCTTTGAAAAGCCCTCCTCCGCGCTCGTCAGGGCCGTGCTTGTCAACGGCTGCAGATCGATGGGGACCGGTCAGTACAGCAACAAAAGCGAGATACCGAACAAGACGCCCAACTGCGTGAACGGTTTCGGGCACGTCAACCTTTTCGAGAGCATCCAGCCCAGCTCCGGACAGCTCTTCACTTTCGAGGGAAGCCTGAAAAACACCGGCGACGAAGTGTCGTTCACATTCTCCAACACAGGAACCAACACCGTAAACGTCACTCTCTGCTGGACTGACATCGCCGGCAGCGTGGGGGCTGAAAAAACGCTTATAAACGACATCGATCTTTTAGTTTCGGACGGTGAAAACACTTATCTTCCCAATTCATTGAGATCCGGCACAGACACCATAAACAACACCGAGAAAGTCCATATCGAGGCCCTGCCTCCGGGAGACAACATCGAAGTGATCATAAGGGCGGGCAATTTTATGCGCCCGAACCAGGCCTTCGCCCTGGCGGTTTCCGGCGCGGACGAACTGGTGCCCGAACCTTCCTTCGTTTTACTGTCGCTTTTAACCCTTCTGCTCCTGGGCAGAAAAACCAAATAAAAAACTATGAAAAAGTTCCTTCTCTTGCTCTCGTTATTGACTGCCGCGGCAGTTTTCGCCAATCCCGGACTCATTAAACTCAGCGAGACCGTCATCGATCCCGCCGCGTCCTCCGTCGCGGGAACCGCTTCTCTGACCTGCGCTCCCACGGCTCTTGGAGAGTATCAGTTCATCGTTCAGCCCGAAAAGAATTTCGACGCCAAAGAACTGGAAACGGTGAAGGCTCTGGGCCTGAAAGTCATCGGACACCTGCCGCCCAACGCTTACATCATGCTGGGCACCAAGGAAGGCCTCGAAAAGCTGAAACTGAACTTCAACATCCTTTTCGCTTCGGAATATCTTCCGGAATACAAGTGCGCGGCGCTTTTCAAAAACAAAGTTTCCGCCCTCGGGGAAACTTCTTCCGAGATCTCGCTGCGTCTGGTTTCCAAGGAAAGCGCGGAAACAGTTAAAGCATATCTTACGGAAAAGGGTGGGTCAGACATAGTGACCGTTTCCCAAAATCCTCCCATATTGGAAGCCAAAGTTCCCGCTTCGCTGGTCAAAGAGCTCGCCTTGAGAAGCGACGTCCTGAGAGTGGGACCCAAGCCTGTTTGCCAGGTCTTCAACAACGTGGCCAGGAGCGAAGGTTTGATGAACGTCGCACCCATGAATGATCTGGGCTACACGGGAAAAGGCGTGACGGTGGCCATAGCTGACACCGGCCTTGACAGAGGGAAGACCAGCGGCGGCGACAACGATCTGCACCCTGACTTTCAGGGAAAGAAGATCAAGGGCATCGTGGGCGAGAACAACGTTTCCCGCGCCACCTGGAACGACATTCACGGTCACGGCACCCACGTGGCCGGCTCCGCCACCGGCACGGGCAAAAACATTTACCTGGGAGGGCCCTACACCGGCACGGCTCCGGACGCCGACCTTTACATCGTTAACATCGGTGTCAGCAGAAGAGGCGATGTCGTAATGGTCTCGGAAAAAGATTTCGAAGATGCTTATAACTCGGGAGCCCGCGTAATGAACAACAGCTGGGGCGGAATGGATCCTGACGAGTACGGCGCCTATACCGATTATACGGAGCTTTTGGATACCGTGTGCAACGAATACCCTGATATGCTCATTCTTTTCGCGGCCGGCAACAACAACGAGAAAATAGGGTACTCAAACAATTGCACCATAAGCCCGCAAGCTGCAGCCAAGAACGTCCTGACCGTGGGCGCCGCTGAATCTTACCGGCCGACGGTCAACGCCACCTGGGGCACCGCTTTCGGCGTGAAGGACAAGCCTTTCAAAGACGACCTGGTGGCTGCGCCCGCCAACGGCACCCAGCAGGGCATGGCTTATTTCAGCAGCCGCGGACCCGCAAAAGACGAGCGCTTCAAACCCGAAGTGGTGGCTCCCGGCACCTACATCATTTCCACGGAATCCGGTGACGACGAGACCAACGAGGAGTTTTATCCCGGCAGGGGTTCGTACTACACAGTCATGTACGGCACCTCCATGGCCACGCCGCTGACCAGCGGCGCCGCCGCCATGACAGTCCAGTATCTGAAGGAGAACGGCTTTGAGAATCCCTCCGCAGCTCTTGTCAAAGCCGCTCTCATACACGGCGCCAGAAAAATGGGGAACGGCCAGTACGACAGCTGGAAGGAGATCCCCGACGATTTCCCCAACAGCGTGAACGGTTACGGCCACATCGACATGGAAAAGAGCCTCAGCAACGGCGTGATCTTTGTGGAGGGCGTCATAAGCAACCAGAACGACCTGGTCACCTATGTCTTCAAGAAGAACGAAATGGGCCCGGTGAAAGTCAACCTGGTCTGGACGGACGCTCCCGGCACTCCCGGCGCCGGAACTGAGCTTGTCAACGACCTTGACTTGCAGTTTTATGACGGCTATTTCACTTATTACAACGGCGGTCAGATGATCCACAATGAAGCCACCAACTCCAGCGAATATTACGAGGTCGGGGACTGCTACTCCGGCGATGATATTGAAATTCGCGTTCACGGCTACAACATGATGACTTTTCCGCAGCCCTTCGCCATCGCCGTCACCGGCTTGGACGAGGGTCCCATTCCCGAACCATCCTTTATGTTGTCACTTCTTATCCTGGGCGGACTGATGTTCACCCGCAAAAAATAAAAAAACATGAAAAAAATAATTTTTCTTTTTTTCATCAGCGGACTTGTCCTGGCGGACGCCGTTGATCCTGAATTCAAAGTCCAGAACGTCAAGAAAAACAGCATGGACCTTAAGCTTATTGAGAACACTCTGAGCCAGCTCGACGATCCTTTCGCAAAAGAACCGTCAAACGGCAACGAAAGCGAGATCGATCAGCTGATAGACAGCATGATCGGCTCTACCGAGGAAAAACAGGACAAAATTCCTGGGCTTCCCTTTTCAGGGCCGGGACTCTTGACTGGCAAAGTCGTGAATCACAAAGGCGATCCTATGGCGAACGTTCAGACGCGTTTCTTCCGCGCGGAGGACAGCGAAGACCTAAGGTCAATGCTGACGACCAGGAAGGGCACCTACGCCTACTACATCACCTCTTCCAACTACTACACTCTTACGGCGCATTACAAGAACCAGTTCTTCTTCACGAACCTGGTTTTGGTGCCCGGCCGCCGCTATGATGTCAACATCCGTTTTGTGATGCCGATGACAGTTTACGGCAAGCTTACAGTGGACGGCGAGGACGCCCAGCGCGGCGTGTTTTTACGCCTCATGAACCAGGAGGGCGCCCAGGCGGGAGGCTTGGTCGTCACCAACGGCCTCTTCTGCATCAGGGACATCACCCCGGGCCGCTACACGATGGTCCTGGAACGCCGCAAGCGCTTCATCGATGAAAGGATCAACGAAGGCCGCTTCTACTATTTCCCGATCACGCTGACTAACGAAGGCGTGAGAATATCGGTCGACAGAGACAGAAGAGACCTTTACGGCTATGTGCTGATGGACGGCAATCCTCTGCGCCATCTGGACGCCAGGGTCATCCTGAGGGACGCCCGCTCCAATGGTATGCTCATCCATATGGAGGCCGACACTTATTCGAAGGAAGGCTTCTACATCTTCAAACACGTGCAGCCCGGCGTCTATTACCTGGAAGCTCTGCACGGCGACAAGCGCCTCAGATCCCAGCGCTCCATGGTCACCGTCAAGCCGAAGCAGAAAAAGGTCAAGACCTTCCTTAACCTCATCTCCGATCCCAACAAGGAAAAACGCGAGATGGAACAGCTGAAACGCCAGTTCACCGAGGAATAACTTTGTCTGAAGACGTCAAAACAGAGGAAGTGGAAGTGTTCCGCCATTCCCGCCGCCGCAGCCGCTACCACGCCTGCAGGAGCGAGCGCAAGGAAAAGATGAGAAGGGAAGATTTGGAACGCTTCGCAAAAAAAGATCCCAGGCCGCGCGCGAAAAGATCCCGCTCTGAGGAGGAGGAATGGTGAAGTATATTCCCTTGCTTTTCGCTCTCATCCTTTTGGGGTGCGACATTCCCGAAACTCCCGCCGACAGAGAGAATGCGCTGACCAACCGCGTGATTGCGACCG
>JAFSWV010000069.1 GCA_017444325.1 bacterium
CTCGGCCTCAGCATTGCGAACGCTGCGCTCTCCCAGCTGAGCTACCGGCCCATTTAGTCTCAAATTGGTAGGAAGCATTGTAGCAAAAGGGGCTTTCAATGTAAAGAAGGGGAGAGGCGTCTTTTGTTGACTTGTTTTCCGCTTTCTGTTATCCTTACTATTCACAGAATGGAAAATTATGATTGAGGAAGCCAAGAAAAACGAGGGCCGCGCCCTTATCATCATACCGACCTACAACGAGCGGGAGAACGTCGTCAAGATGCACGACGCTCTGAGGTCGCTGTATCCTTCCATCGGTCTGCTTTTTATCGATGACAATTCGCCGGACGGAACCGGCGCCGTCGTTGACGAGCTCTGCTCTAGCGACCATCTTACGCACGCCATCCACCGCGAAGGGAAGCTGGGCTTGGGCACGGCTTACATCGCGGGCTTCCGCTGGGCCTTGGACCGGGATTACGAATTCATCTTCGAGATGGACTGCGACTTTTCCCACGATCCGAAATACGTGGCGGATTTCCTGCACGTGGCCGGCAACGCCGATCTTGTCCTTGGCTCGCGCTATACGTCCGGCATCAGCGTCATCAACTGGCCCTTGCGCCGCGTTCTGCTTTCCGTCTTCGCCACGATGTACGTCAAAATAATCACCGGGCTTCCCGCCAACGACGCGACCGGCGGTTTCAAATGCTTCAGGCGAAAAGTGCTCGAAGCTATCGATATGGACAACATCCGCTCCAACGGCTACTCCTTCCAGATCGAACTGACTTATTACGCCTGGATCCGTGGATTCAAGATCAGGGAAGTGCCGATCATTTTCTACGAGCGGAGCAACGGCATTTCCAAGATGAACAAGAAGATCGTTTACGAGGCTGTCTTCATGGTCTGGCGCCTTTTGTTCGCGCATCTGTTTGAGAAGAAGCCCAAAAAGGAGTCTTTTTACGAACCGGAACTGCTTCCCAAAAGGGAGATCTGAAAATTATGAAGCTTATAGACCGTTATCTCATAAAGTCCTTCTTCCTGCCGCTCTTCTACTGCCTGGCGGCGTTTTTGGTCCTGTTCTTTGCCTACAACATGACCAACAACCTCTCTGACTTCCTGGAGGAGGAGAAGACTGTCAGCGAGATAGCGACATTTTACGTGATGAGGATCCCCGAGATCTTCTCCATTATCATGCCGTTCGCGGTTTTGCTTGCGATCCTCTACTGCCTCGGCAACCTTTCGAGGACCAACGAGATCATCGCCATGCGCGCCAGCGGCATCGCCCTGACCAGGATCATCAGGCCGTACCTTTGCTGCGCTTTGCTCATTGCGCTCGGCACTTTCGCCCTCAGCGAATATTGCGGCCCCATCGCGAGAAAGAAAGCCCAGGAGATCATGCCGAAGAAAGCCTCCACTCTGACGCAGAGCATAAGCCAGGGGCAGAACAGTACGTTTGTCACTTTCGAGAACAACAAGAAAAACCGCATCTGGAATCTCCAGGCGACAGACGAGCCCAATAAGTTCCGCTACATCTCGATCAGGCACTACAAGCCCAGCACCCGCCGCATAACGAGGCAGTTGGAAGCGGAGAGCGCGGAATACATCGCTGATTACGGCTGGTACTTCTTCAACGTCAAGGAGATCATCTACGACGCCGACGAGAAGCCGAAGGAAACTTTCACTCACAAAAAGCAAAGATCCTCGATGTACGACGAGACGCCGGAAATTATCTTCAGCCACGCCATCGACGATGAGATGAACATGAATCTAAAGGAACTGAAGAACGCGGCTCGCACCGTGAAAGAAGAGTCAAGCCGCTACTACTCCCTGAAGGCAGACCTGCACAGGCGCTACGCCATGCCTTTCGCCTGTTTCGTCTTCGTCCTTCTGGCCGCTCCTTTCGGCATCTTCCACACCAGGGCCGGCATGATGAAGGGCGTACTTACGAGCATTATCCTTTGCTTAGGCTATTTCGTGGTGGCTTACCTTTTGATTAACCTGGCCAAGGAAGGCAAGGTCAACGCCATCGTAGCCTGCTGGTCCGCCAACGTCGTCTTCCTTGGCGTCGGCGCCTACCTTGTTTACCGCATGCGCTAAAGCTTTTCCCAGGTCTCGAAAGTCCCTTCCGAAAACGCGCGTTCTTCCGTTTTTTTCCATCCCTTAAGCTCGATGGGGAAAAGCGCGTCGCCAGAGTATTCCTCGTATAAGCGCGTAAGATATATCACGCTTATCTCCGGCTCGAACAGTTTGTAGATCTCGGCCCCGCCGATGACGAAAGGTTCGCTATCTTGCGCCAGAGCGATTTTAAGGGCCTCTTCTTTCGTATGGGCTATCTCTATACCCTTCGGCACCGAAAAGCCCTTACGGCTTAAAACAACGAGCTTACGGCCAACCAAAGGCCCCATGTACGACCTGCGTCCCAATATCAGAGCGTGCCCCATGGTCAATTCCTTGAAACGCGCCATGTCCTCCGGAATGTTCCAGGGAAGGGAGCCGGCTCTTCCGATAACGCCGTTCGCGGCTACGCAGGCGATCGCCCGAAGCATCACACTTCCCCTTTAAGCTGCCTGTACGCCGTGGCGCGCAAAGTAAAGTCGAAGCTTCTGGTCGGGATGGTGGAAAGCCCCAGGGTGAAAAAGGCGGGGATATGCAGCACAAAGGCCGTCAAAACCAGCACCCAGACCGCGAACTGGTTGCCCTTCGTAAGGGACCAGCTTTCTCCCAGAGCCGTGAAGGGATTGGCGGAAGTCTCGGTGATGATATAGTCCGTGAAGTACCAGCGGGCGTAGAACCACAGGCCGCCCAGGAACCAGAGCAACAGGATAAGCAGAGTGATAATAGGGGAGACGAAGATGAAAATGATCCCCACGATAAGGGCCGGGAAGATCAGAATGACGAAAGGCGTCAGCTTCACAAAAGCTAAGACGACGTAAGAAAGCGACAGTAACAGAGATCTTGCGAGCCCCCGGTTCAGGTCTTTTCGTCCTTCCTCGTCATCCTTGGCCGTTGCTCTCTTTGAGTAAAGGATCAGAACGACCTGCAGGACGATCGTAACGATCACAAGCCCGGCCAAAATAGCGAAGCCCCTTTTTCCCCTGACGCTTTCCTTCTTTTTCGCCTGATAACTTTCCAAAAAGCTTTGCAGCTTTTCTACCTCCTCCATCCCATCCACGGAATCGTCGTTCATAATTTCGGAAAAGGCCCGTAGCTCCTCTTTTGTCTCTTCGAGGCTCGCTTTGATATCGCCGCTCACGAGGAAAAGGGAATAAAGGCAGGGGACGGCCGCCACCAAACACAGTATGAGCCACCATTTACTGAAGCTTTTCAGGGCGGCTTTGAAGCAGGGGACAAGCAATAGTTTATTCATGCTTCGATTGTAGCAAAAATCACGATTCGGGCGGAAGTCAGGTTTATTTTTCGCTTGCATTTTGCTATAATGTCCGTTAGTTAAGGGGTTCATATATGCCCCGCAATACTTTTAACCAACGAGATAAGGATCTTATGAAACGCATCCTCTTCGCAATTTTGGCGCTCGCCCTGACCTCCCAGCTAATTATGGCCGACGAGATCTGGACGGAAAAGGCCCAGAACCCTTCCTGGTGGCCTTATAGGCATTATGACCCCAAGCGGCCCTCCATTAGGGAAGACATGCATGATTGGTACGCCGACCTTGATCCGCCCTGCCCAACCAACAGGGTGGTCGATGCTCTTTACGGCAGCACTTGGAGGAAAGCTGTGCTCGTCTCCACCAACATTCAGCTTGTTGCCACCGACGACCCCTTCAAGGAAGTCCCGGGATACTGGCCGACCTTCTACGGCGCGGCGGCTTACCTGGACGGCAAATACATGATCGCGGCCGGGCAAATGTGCAACTATGCCCTGAGGAAAGACGAGACGAAGCTGACTTTCCCCGGCATGGACAACTATTGCAAATTTGTTAGGGATGGAACGAAAAGCGGAGATCTGCTTGATTACGGTTATTTTTGGCCCAGCAACTCATATGCTTACGCCAGCGAGCAGTTCTCTTTCAACCGCAGCGTGCAGTTCCACATTTACGACGTGGCCAGCGACACCTGGGATTCCTCCAAATACGATGGTTCCGGCCCCCCGACTTATGTCAATATGGAGGCGGGGAAATGCGCCGCTAGGTGGATAGACGACAACGAAGATTCCTGGCAGGTTCAGGAAGCGGTCATGAGAGACGGCGTTCGTTGCGGCGGCAATCAGGCCTTCCTTTACGACTTCGACGAATCCGGAACGCCCTCTTTCTTCCTGCATGGCGGTTATCCCTCTTGGGACGGCACGTTCAGTATTTACAATCCAACAAAGAAACCGAAACAGGATCCTGAGAGTTCCTACGGCGCTTGGAGCGGCTCAAGCGGTGCCATTGCTGAAGGTGCTTTCAGCGGCAGCTATCACTGCCATTACGGCGGCGGCGCGGTCTGTATTGACGGCATCGCCTACGTTCTTGGCGGCGGTTACTGGGGTCAAAGCGCCGGCCTCTGCATGCAGACCTACAATACCAAGACCGACCAGTGGAGAGCTTACGAGAATATTTATTCCGACAACCTTTCCGACTTCGGCATCGCCACCTGGGGCAGCAAGATCTACCTCCTTGGCGACAGTTCTATTTCAAGCAAGATCCGCGTCATGGAGACCGCGACCAACAAGTTCCAGTTCGTGGACAGTGACCTCGAACTGCAGATCCCGGTCTCGTGTCCCGCCGTGGTGGGCTATAACGGCGTCATTTACGCCATTGGCGGACGCTCCAGAGTCCAGGTCATAAACGACGGTGTGACCAACACCGTGGTGAAGCCCATCGACGACTTCCAGATCGTCAACACCGTTCTGAGATCCGCGGTGGTCCACTCCACCAAACTGCCGATCGCCGCCTACTATGCGGCCTGCGCGGTGACGGAAGACGGCAAGCTTTTGTTCGGCGGCTCTATGCTGAGCAGAGACCCTGTGACCGGCAAAGACGTAGCCGGCAGCCGTCTCTGGATCGGCGAGATGCCGACTCAGGACCTCTACGTTTCTCCCTCCACCCTGAACTACGGCCAGACTGAAGAGACCATGTAAGTCGAGTTTTACAACGTTTCCAACAAAGAGCTCGACGTGCATGTCACCGCCTCCGAGGAATGGCTCACCATCGACGACCACGTGACGATACCCCCGAACTCCAAGGCCAAATACGCGGTCACCATCAATCGCGAGAAAGTCCAGGGCCCCGTCAGCGGCCAGCTCGGCCTTGCCTGGGGCGAGGAATCCATGACTCTGAACGTTTCGGCGGACACGCCCAGGCCCATTCCCGCCTTCAGCAAGACCAAGGACATCACTCTGAAATCCACGACGAAATCCTTCGACGTGACCAACGAAGGCAGCGTCAGCCTGGTCTATGATTTCGCCAGTGACACGGAAGGCGCAGTCATCAACCCCGCCAAGGGCGAGATCTCCGCCGGCACCACGACGACCTTCTACTACACCATCGGCGAAGGCTGCCCCAGGCCCGGCACGGTGGTCTACACCATGGAGTACAATTCCTACGACGGCAGCAAAGAGACCTTCACGGTCAGCAACTACGCCAACACTTACTACGTCAGCCCGGAAGGCAATGACGACAACGACGGCACTTCTCCAGAGACTGCTTGGAAGACGCTGGCCTACGCCTTCGAGGCTGTTCCCAACGGATCCGCCGAAGAAGGTTACATCACGCTTTCCGTGGCCACCGCCGTTTACGCCGGAGACTCTCAGCAGCCCACCGACTGGACCCTTGATCTTTCCAAGAAGTCCTACCTCTGGGTGAAAGGCGAGACCACGGACAAACCCATCTATGTCACCGGATATTTCATCGATCAGATCGACAGACCGCTTTTGACTCCCGGCGAAAAGAAGTGGCACAAGGGAACGGGCGGCGACGTTTGGGACGAAGTTCCCGCCGTCAAGATGGAGAATGTGGACCACGTCCGCTTCAGCAACTTCATATTGGACGGCTCCTTCCCCGACACCAACATCGTGACGACGGGCGTGGGCGCCAGCCTCCCCAACATGACGGAACTGATCGGCATCAACAACGCCAACGGTGTCCAGATCGACAACAACTACTTCTACGGCATGTTCGACGGGGAGTGCTATGACGTGACCACCAACCAGGTCACCAACTGGGAGCACTTCTACTACATCGGCCTGACCTATCACGGCAATATCGGTCCGGACGACATCACGATCAACAACAACC
>JAFSWV010000070.1 GCA_017444325.1 bacterium
GCGAAGGAAGAGGAGAAGAAAACTCCGGCCATCGCCGTCAATACGGAAGACACTGAAGTTCCCGAAGAATATGAAAAATCTCTTGGCAGCACTTCGCAGTGCATGATGAACAGCGGCATGTACGTCATAAAAGTTGACGCCATCATGCAGAAGAGAAACAAACGGTTGAAAGCCAACTACGGAATGCTGATCACCAACACTCAGAAACTCGGCCCGGGAGAACTGGCGGGTCTGGAATCGAACGACGTGCTTCTTGAGATAGGCGGCTTGAAAGTCGATTCCGTCGCGACCTACACCTACGCCATGAACAAAGCTTACAGCTCCGGCAAGACGATCCCGATGAAATATATGCGCGGAGACGAAATATTCGAGACTAATGTTACTTTAAAATAACCTTAACCAACCAAAAATGAGCAAAGAAGAGAAAAACAAGTACCAGGATTCCTTAAACCTGCCGGCCGGAAATTTCCCTATGCGCGGAAACCTTCCCCAGCAGGAACCAAAACGACTTGAGAAATGGCAGAAAGAGGATCTTTACGGCAAAATCAGAAAAGCCAGAAGCGGCTGCCCTAAGTATGTCCTTCACGACGGCCCGCCTTACGCCAACGGCAAGATACACAACGGCACCGCCATGAACAAGATCCTGAAAGATATAACCATCCATTATTTGACTATGCAGGGTTATGACGCGCCGTACGTTCCTGGCTGGGATTGCCACGGCCTGCCCATCGAATACGCGCTTTTAAAGAAGCTCGGCAAGACCAAGGATGAAGTCGACCAGGTCGATTTCCGCCGCCAGGCCAGGGAATACGCCAAGAGCTATATTGACATCCAGCGCGCCCAGTTCAAGCGCTTCGGCGTTTTGGGCGAATGGGAGAACCCCTACATAACGATGGACGCCCGCTACGAGGCGGACATCATCAGGTCTTTTGGTGAACTGTACGCCAAAGGTTACGTTTACAAAGGCTGCAAGCCGATACATTGGTGCACGAACTGCGAGACCGCTCTGGCGGAATCGGAGATAGAGTATGCTGACGACACTTCGACTTCCATCTACGTGAAGTTCCCCCTGGCGGAAGGGCAGAAGCTTCCCGCCGGATTGCCGAAGGAAGCAGCCATCGCTATCTGGACGACTACGCCCTGGACGCTTCCCAGCAACAGGGCTGTCTGCGTCAAATCCGATATTACTTACGGCGTGGTGGAGTTGGACGGCAAGCCGATCGTTATGGCTGTTGAATTGGTCGCCCCGCTTTTCGCAAAGCTCGGGAAACCGGCTCCGGAAGCTACGGCGGTCTTCCAAGGCGCTGAGCTGGAGGGCTTGAAGGCCAAGCATCCGATCTTCCCCGATCTCACCGTTCCTGTGGTGATGGACGACTACGTCTCATTGGACACCGGCACCGGCGTAGTGCACATCGCTCCCGGCCACGGCCAGGAGGACTACGGAGTGGGATTGCGCTACGGCTTGGAAGTCTTCTCTCCTGTCAACGGCAAAGGCCTCTATGACGCGAACGTTCCCCAATATCAGGGCATGCATGTCTTCAAGGCCAACGAAGTCATTATAGAAGACCTCGTCAAGAAGGGCATCCTGATCCATCAGGAGCCGACGACGCACTCTTATCCGCATTGCTGGCGCTGCCACAAGCCCGTCATCTTCCGCGCCACCGACCAGTGGTTCATTGGCGTTGACAGAAACGATATGCGCAAAAAGGCCCTGGAAGCCATAGAGACCGTCAAATGGGTCCCGGAAGTCAGCAAGCAAAGGATCAAATCCATGCTGGAGCTGAGGCCCGACTGGTGCCTTTCCCGCCAGCGCATGTGGGGCGTGCCGATCCCGGTCTTCTATTGTGAGAACTGCGGCCAAGAGATCTTAAACGACGAGATCATAAAAAAAGTCGGCGACATGGCTGAGAAAGAGACCTCCGACATCTGGTTCAGCAGGGAAGCCAGTGAACTTCTGCCGGAAGGCACGGTCTGCCCGAAATGCGGCGGCACTCATTTCCGCAAAGAGAAAGACATCCTGGACGTCTGGTTTGATTCCGGACTTTCCCACAGGGCTGTCTGCGGCCGCAGGGAAAATCTCTACGATCCCGCCGACATGTACCTGGAAGGCTCCGACCAGCACCGCGGCTGGTTCCAGGTCTCGCTTCTGACCGGCATTGGTCTTATGGGCTGCGCGCCTTACAAGAAAGTCGTGACGCACGGCTGGACGCTGACCGAATCCGGTGAAAAGGAATCGAAGTCCAAAGGCAACTACACCGATCCGGAATTGATGTGCAACCAGCTGGGCGCCGATATTCTGCGCCTTTGGGTAAGCTCCACGAACTACATGCAGGACGTCATGATCTCCGAGAACATCCTGCGCCAGATCGGCGACGCTTACAGGCGCATCAGGAACACCTTCAAATATATTCTCGGCAACATTGCGGACTTCGATCCTGAAAAGGACGCTGTTCCGGTCGATCAGTTGAATGAGCTTGACCGCTACATGCTCCACGCCCTGGAGACGCTGCGCGCGACTGTTACGGAAGCTTACGAGAAGAACGAGTACCACAGAGTTTTCCACGCTCTCTATAATTTCTGTTCCGTCGATCTTTCCGCCCGCTACTGCGACATATTGAAAGACACGCTTTATGCTGACGCAAAAGATTCTCCCACGAGAAGGGGAGCCCAGACGGTCCTGAGACAGTGCGCCGTCATCCTTGCGAAACTTTTGGCCCCTGTCCTTGTCTTCACCTGCGAGGAGGTTTGGGAATGTCTTTCCGAATGCGGCTTCTCAAAGGAAGAGGACGGTGAGGAGACCGTGCATCTCTCCGCCTGGCCCAAGGAAAAGAAAGAATGGCTCGCTCCCGAACTCGCGGCCAAATTCGAAAAACTCTGGTTCATCCGCGACGAAGTCTTAAAGGAACTCGAAGCGCTGCGCCAGGAGGGCAAGATCGGTTCGGCCCAGGAAGCGGAAGTCACCGTTTGGAGTGACGATCCCGAATGGCAGGAAATTTTGAAGAGCTATTCCGACAAGTTCGCGAAACTCTTCATCGTTTCCGGAGTGGAAGTGAGTAAGCCCGAAGCCGGGCGAACCGTTGACAAACTCATTGTTTCGGCTAGAAGATCCCAGAAACCGAAATGCGCCCGCTGCTGGAACTGCAGCGACGACGTAGGCATTGATCCCAATAATCCGGACGTCTGCGCCCGCTGCGCGGAAGTCTTGAAAAACCAGGCTTAAGATATGGTCAAAAAATCCAGACTACCCAAGGAAGTCCTTTCTAAACTTCAGAAGGCCCTTTTGAAAAAGCGCGCCCGTCTTATGGGCAACGTTGAGAAACTGGAGGAGGAATCCTTCATGAATTCCCAGAAAGATTATTCCGGCGACATTTCCGGCTATAAAACTCACATTGCCGACATCGGCTCCGATGCCTCCGGCATGGAACTGATGCTCGGCTTGGCCAGCAATCAGCAGAAGCTGCTGCAGCAGGTGAACGACGCTCTCGCCCGCATAGAGGATGGGACCTACGGGCTCTGCCAGATGTGCGGGAAACCGATCCCGCAGGCGAGGCTGGAGGCCATTCCCGAAGCCGAGCTCTGCCTTAACTGCGCGGACAAGAATTAATGGGCGAAAAGTGGAACAGGTGCGCGACTCCCGTCTATCTGGCTGCCAGCGCCGCGATCATTGACCAGCTCAGCAAGTTCGCGGTCAGAAGCTTCATAGAACCGGATTCCGTGATTGAGGTCCTTCCTTCGTTCAACCTGACCTTCAGGCTGAATCCCGGAGTGGCCTTTTCCATGCTTGACAACATCAATTACGGCCACTTTATTCTGGCCGGACTGGCGCTTGTCGTCATCCTTTTCATTCTCTCTTTGTTTTTAAGAGGCAAGGCGCCGAAAAGCCGCGTGGCGACCGCCGCATTGGGGCTTATCATGGGAGGCGCATTCGGCAACATGATAGACAGGCTGCTTCCGCCTTATTACGCGGTGGTGGACTTCATAGACCTTTACTACAAGAACTACCACTGGCCTGCTTTCAACATCGCCGACAGCTGCATAACGGTGAGCGCCCTGCTTCTAATTATCGTCTGCTGGAAAGAAGACTAATACGATACTCAGATCATCTGGAGGTTATTTGACATGAAATTGGAAAAGAATTCTAAGTTTCTCATTATCGGCGATTCGATTGGTGATTTCGGCCGCGCCCGTCCGGTGGGCGAAGGTTTGCACGCTGGCCTTGGTACAGGCTTCCCCCGCGTGCTTGACAGCATATTGAGGATAAAAGCTCCGGAATACGGCATAAGAGTTATGAACGTCTGCACGAGCGGCGACACATCACAGGCGCTGCTTGACCGCTGGCAGAGCGACGTTATTGATCTCAAGCCCGATTACCTTGCCATTGAGATCGGCATAAACGACGTCTGGCGTCATTTCGACGAACCGTACAGGAACGAGATCTTCATTTCCGTCGAGGAGTACGCCGCGAATCTTCAGAAAATGGTCGACATTACGAAAGGCTTGAAAGGTCTTTATTTCATTTCCCCGTACCTGATGGAAACGAACAGACAGGACGCCTTCCGGGCGATGATCGACAAGTATCACGACGCGATGAAAGCGGTGGCCGAAAAGAACGGCGCGGTGTTCGTTGACCTGCAGGCGGCTTTTGACAAATATTTCGAGCACTTCCACCCGGTCTCGATGAGCTGGGATCGCGTGCATCCGGATCCGACCGGGCATCTGCTGATAGCCCGTACGATCGCGCAGGCGATCGGCTTAATTGACTAGCAGTCCGTAGAAAAGCGCGCCGGCGATGGAGCGTTTGACGAAATCCCGGCGTTCCTCAGGAGAAAGCTCCTTCTTCTGCCTGGCGGCGATCATGGCTTTCTCTTTGGCCTGAGCTTTTTCTATAGCTTCCTTTTTTGCCTTGTCTTCAGCCGCGCCGCGGCCCTGGTTTACGTATGCGATGTCTTTGTAGTAAACCTCCGGGTGAACGGCGACAAAGGTCCTGAAAGGCTTGCTGCCTACGATGCGCTCCATGTTGACAGGACGCTTGATGGGATATTTGAACGGCAGCCACCAGGAAAAATTGTAAGAACCGAAGTCGGAGTTTACTGCCGAGGACTGCAGCCTTATGGCTTTGGTGGTGTTTTTAATAAGCGGCTTGCCGGAATCGTCCCTGGTGTTGAAGAAAAGGTCTACGTTTACTTCCGGGCGCTCAAAGCAGATGGTCTGGGGAAGCTTGTAATCGCTGACGCATTTGCAAGCCTTGACTCTTACGCCGTCGCTGGATAGGAGCGTGAAATGATCTGCGATATTCGCAGGTATTTTCACTTCGTTTTGCATGTCCAGAAAATTGTTCCTCAATTGGAAGGTAAGGCGGAATCCGAAGCCGTTGGTCAGTATCTGTTTGTATTTGGCGCCCCATTTTTTAAGGAAGGCCGCACGGTCTTTCGGCGCGGGATCCTCGGAGACAAAAAGTTCCGCCATCTCGGCTTCCGCAAGGATTGGGTGCATGATGACGATCACTTCTTTCAAATTGTTCGTCATGTTGTAATATGAGCAGACGTCGTCGCGGTACTTGATTATCTGCTGGCGGGGAGTGAGAACGGGTTTAGGCTCCTCCTCGATCACAACGCGGGCTTCTTCATAATCGTTCGTTTCCTCAGCCGCAACCACAAGCGGAGAGAAAAGAAGCAGGAGCAGGAAAAACTTTTTCATTTATTCCTGATCCTCGTCGTTGAATTGCATCATGCAGAGCTTATAATACATGCCGGACTCGTCCTTGATCAGTTCGTCATGGGAGCCTATCTGCTGGATCTTTCCACCCTTCATGACGATTATCCGATCGGCATGGCGAATGGTGGAGAGTCGGTGTGCGATGGCTATGACCGTGCGGTTTTCCACGAGGTTGTCTATGGCTTCCTGGACCAGCCTTTCGCTCTCGGTGTCGAGGGCGGAGGTCGCTTCGTCAAGGATCAGGATGGAGGGGTTCTTGAAGATGGCCCTGGCGATGGCCAGCCTCTGGCGCTGGCCGCCGGACAGCCTTACGCCGTGCTCGCCGATTATGGTGTTGTAGCCTTCCGGCATCTCCATGATGAACTCATGGGCGTTGGCGGCCATGGCGGCTGCCTGGACGTCATTCATGTCGTATTTCCTGAGGCCGTAGGCGATGTTGCTGGCGATGGTGTTGTTGAAGAGTATGGTGTCCTGGCTTACCATGCCCATCTGACCCCTGAGCGAGGAGAAGGAGAGGTTCCTGATGTCAATGCCGTCCAAAGTTACGCTTCCCTCCGTGCAATCGTAGAAGCGCGGAATGAGGTTGGCTATGGTTGTCTTTCCGGAACCGGACGGGCCGACCAGGGCGATCATTTCACCTGGCTTTATGGTTATGTCGATGTCCTCGATGACATTGCCTTCCGTTTCGTCATAAGAGAAGGAGACGTGGTTCAAACGCAGCTCTTTCTGCATGGGCGGGGCTTCGATGGGGGAGTCGCACTCCTTGATTTCCGGAACGGTGTCCAGGACTTCGTAGATGCGGTTCAGAGCGGCTTTGGAACGCTGAATGACGTTGTTGAGTTTGCCAATGCTTCGGAAGGGCTTGATGGAAAGGAGAAGGATCGTGAGATAGGCGACGATCGTTCCAAAAGTAGCCTCGCCGGTCATGACCGAAATGAGGAGCAGGCTGCCGACCACGACGAGGCACAAAATGCCTGCAAGCTCCGTCAGCGGGCTGACCATGACGTCGTTCCTTATGCCGGCCATTCTCTGTTCATAATATTTTCTGAGCTGACGGTCAAAGCGTTTTATTTCGTATTCTTCAGTGTTGAAGGCCCTGACGATCCTGATACCTGTGATGGTCTCCTGGAGAAGGGAGACGATATCGGCGATCTTTTCCTGCGTTTTCTTGGAGATCTTCCTGATCCTTTGCCCGATTATGATGATCGGCGCCATAATTACTGGCAGGAAGATGGCTGAGAAAATGGAGACTTTCCAGTTCAAGGCCAGAAGCATGCAGACTATGAAGGGAAGGCTTGAGATCTCGGCCACGGAGTCAGCCAGACGCGCGGAGAGCGTCGCCTGCACGACGTTGACGTCGTTGGTGACGCGGGAAATAAGGTCGCCGGTTCTGTTGACGTTGAAATAGCGGATGGGGAGTTCCTGGATTTTTCGGTACATCATGTCCATCAGCTTGCAGACCATCGACTGCGAAACGCCCTCCATCACAAGGTGCAACGAAACGGAGAAGAAAACTCTCAGAAGGATCATCACGAAGATGAAGGCGAGGAGCATGCGGGCCAGCTTGGTGGGATTGATGGCATTCAGCTTGGCCACTATCTCCTCTATTTTCGCCATCCAGGAGGCTGGCAGGACTTGCCTGGTTGAGTCTGGGATCCTTATGAGATAGCTGTCCTCTTTGCTCTTTGTTTCCTTTTCTTTCGCTTCGCCAAGCTTCTCGTCAAGCTTCAGTTTTGCGGAAAGGTAATTGTTGGTCAGCGGCCTGGCCGACCAATAGCGGGAGACTTTGCACATCCACTCCGGGACTTCCTCTCTGTCACTGGAAGTGAGGGCCGGCAGGATGCGGTCCGCAAAAGGCGCGATAGTTCCTATGCTGGCGAACTGCGTGAGGTTGACGCCTATCATGCACACGATGCCGAGGAGCAGCTGGAACTTGTAGCTGAGAGCTAGTTTTGCGAAGCGTAAAAAAGGACTTTTCATTTCGTTTTCTTGGTGCGCCAGGCGGGATTCGAACCCACAGCCTTCGGCTCCGGAGGCCGACGCTCTATCCAGTTGGGCTACTGGCGCTGATTTTAGGCAGTGACGATTTTTGAGAGATCGGCGATCTTATTCTGTATGGTGTCGGAAATGCTTTTCAGTATGGCGAGCCTGTTGGAGGCAATTGCTTTGTCGTCGGCATAGATCCTCACGTTGGTGAAGAAGGCGTCGAGAGGGGCAGCCACGCGCGAGGCGAGCAGTTTGACAGCTTTGCCGAACTCGCAGTTTTCCAGGAGCTCATGCGCTTCCAGCCTTGCGCTTTCCCAAGCGTCCCACAGCTCTTTCTCTTCTTTTTCAGCGAAGAGCGCGGTGTCCACTTTGCTGGCCGCAGTCCCTTTCTTTTCGTCTTTGGCGATATTGACGCAGCGCGTCAGCATGTTGCACAAGGTCAGGAACTCTGGATCCTTCTTCATTTCCTGAAGCTCCAGGGCTTTTTTGCGGGCGACGTAAATGCCGGGCCAGGGAGATCCGAAGATCGCCTGGATGATGTCGTAGCTCACGCCTTCTTCTTTCAGCACCGTTTCGAAGCGGCCCATGAAGAGCGAGGTGAACTGCTTTTCAAGCTTATGCGCGTCGGAGTGCGGCTCGAACCAACTGTTGGCGATAAGTGAAAGCTCGTTTTCCTGAATGGCGGCGGAGACGCCCATCCTTTCTGTCATTATGGCGACAAAATTTTTCTTGAAGCTGTCGCTGTCGGCTTCCAGAAGTTCCACTGCGACCTTGGCCAGATCGCTCAGTTTAAAGCGCAGTTTGTGGGCGATGATGGTCTTCAGAAGGCCGAAGGTCTGGCGGCGCAGCATGTAGGGGTCGGCGGAGCCGGTGGGGGCCAAGCCTACCGTCACGCAGCCTATTATCGTGTCGATCTTGTCGGCGATAGAGAGAATGGCGCCGGGAAGCGTTTCGGGAAGGTCGTCCCCGGCGCTCCTGGGCTTGTACATCTCCTCGATGGCCAGGGCGTGGGCTCGGCTTACCTTATCGACGCGTTCGGCGTAGATGCGGCCCATGATGCCCTGCAGTTCCGGGAATTCGAAGACCATGGCGGTCGTGAGATCGGAACGGGACAGGAGAGCGGCTTCGGAGGCGATCTCCGCGGCTTCCTGATTCCCGGTCATCTCGCCGAGAGCGGTGGAAATGCAGGCCACTCTTTCCGTTTTGGCGTAGTAGGTGCCGATGTCCTTCTGGAAGATCACGTTTTTAAGTTTCTCTCTTCTTGCCTTGAGCGTGACTTCCTTGTCTTCGTTGAAGAAGAAGCGGGCGTCGGATAATCTGGCGGAAATGACGCGCTCATAGCCTGTCTTGATCAGCGCTTCTTCCTTGAGGTCGTTGTTGGTGACGGAAAGGAAGGAGGCTTCCAGGTTACCCTTAGCGTCGTAGCAGGGGAAGCTCTTCTGGTGCTTTTTCAGCGTCGTGATGAGAACTTCCGGCGGCAGCTCGAGATATTCGGGCGCTATGTTTCCTTTCACGCAGTTGGGGTATTCCGTAAGATTGGCGCAGATATCAATGAGCTCTTCGTCAAGGCGTTCCTCTATGCATCCCAGTTTCAGAAGCTGCTCTTTGATCAAATCTCTGCGTTCCTCAAAAGAGAGGATGACAAAGTGATCCTTGAGCAGTTTGGAGTATTCTTCAAGATCGGCTTTTTCAAGCTCGAATGGGCCGGGGGCGAGGAAGCGGTGTCCTTTAATTTCCCTTGAGGCTTTGAGGCCGTCCAGGTCGCAGTCAACTAATTCGCTCCCGAAGAGACAGCAAAGCGAGCGGATGGGACGGGCGAAAGTTGTAGGCTTAACGTCCCAGCGCATGGATTTCGGGGAGCGCAATCCCTTGATAAGTTCGGGGATCTTGCTCTTCAAAAGTTCCGCAGCCGGTTTTCCGCCTTCCTTTACGTGTGCGAAAAGATATTCTTTGCCGTTCTCCTCGACTCGACTAAGTTTGTCGATGGGGAGATTGACTTTTTGGGCGAAATTTTCAGCGGCTTTGGTGGGCGCACCGTCTTTAAAAGATACGGAAACAGGCGGACCTTTCACGTCGCTTTCTTTTACGGCCTGCACCTCGGAAAGTTCAGCGCAGAAAAAAGCGAGCCTTCTGGGCGTCCAGGCACATTTGACTTCTTTGTGTTCCAGCATGGCGGAGTCGAAATAGTTTTCGAGATCCTCCTTCATCTGGCGGGCATAATTGGGAAGGTAGGAAGCGGGGAGCTCTTCAGTCCCGATCTCTAAAAAGAATGGTAAGCTCATTTTTCCTCCTTGTCTATGCCTTTGACAACGCGGTAGCATTTGGCGCAGCTTAATGACATGCTTCTTATCATGCCGATGAAGGCTGTCCTCTGAGTCACGCTGATGGCGCCGCGGGCGTCCAGCACGTTGAACCAATGCGAGCAGTTCATGAGCCATTCATAGGCGGCGTAGGGGATCTTCGCTTCAAGCGTTTCCTTGCATTCCGCTTCCGCCTGTTTGAAGAACTGCCAGTGCCTTTCCATTGAAGCGTGCGAGAAGCTGTAGTCGGAAAGCTCGTATTCGAACATCTTGCGCATGTCGCGGTAAGTGACGCCTTCCGTCCATTCGATGTCCATGACATGGTCTTTGCCCTGGACGAAAGCGGCGATCCTTTCCAAACCGTAAGTAAGTTCCAGC
>JAFSWV010000009.1 GCA_017444325.1 bacterium
ATAGCTACGAGCAGCGCTCTCAGCTCGCCAATGTTTATCAGAACTCCAACGATGAAAACGACCGCAAGCAGGCCGTCTCGCTTCTGAAAGAGAACTTGAACGACGAGGAAGTTGACTCCTACAAGAGGAACAGCGCCAGGGATCAGCTTCTCAATATAGCCCTGAAAGGGGAGAAAGACCAGTATCTCATCAACGAGATCATAAACGACTACAACTCCGACACCTCCCTAACAAAGAGCGAACGCAACCGGGCCCTTGCCGATATCTACACCAAATCAGAAGACTATGTAAAAGCCGACAACATCTACAACCAGTGGATCGCGGAAACCAAGAATCCTTACGAAAAGATCAATACCAGAAGAGATTACGCCGATATGCTGGAGAAATCCGGCCGCACCCGCGACGCCATCGACCAGTACAAAGAGGTGTTGGAGAGCCAGAAGAACGATTCCTACGGCAGGGAAGAGACGATAAACAAGCTTATAAACCTCTATCAAAAAGATGGAGACATACTTAAAGCCGAAAACCTCCGCCGCGAACGCATAACTGAGTACGAAAAGATCATTGCTACCGTTCCTTACGGCTCTCGCGCCAGGGAACTCAAGCAGAAGATCGAGGCCGAAAAGAAAGCCATCGAGGACGCCAAGGCCCCCAAGGGGTGATTTGCTTTTCAAAGGGCTCTTTTGCTACAATAACTCTACCAATAAAACTTGGAAAACTTTAATCAACAAACATACAATCCCAATTGGGGGGAAACATGAAAAAACTTTTAGTTCTTTTGACGATCATCTGTGCGATGGTCACTTTCGCCGAGAGCCAGAACATTTACAGTATTGACTTTGAGACTAGCGAAGGGTATACGGCTGGCAGTATAACTGGTCAGAATGACTGGAAAGACCTGGCTTGGTGGGTCAGCACCCATTCTTATGTCATTTCTGATGCGAACGGCGCTCAAAGTGGTAGTCAGTATTTGCACGTTGCCGAAGATGGCACCGACAACGCCAATCAAGTCATTGTTTTTGACATTTCAGGGCAGTACACAGCAGGTATGAAGCTTTTGATACATGCTTGGGGAAAGGCTGATTTTACAGGCACAGCTCCATTGAGCATTAGATTCCATTGTCTCGGCACCAGCGGCAAGAATAATGATGTTGAGATTGCCGAGTTCAATTTCAAGCAGGATGGCAGTGGCAACGCTTGGGTTACTGGCAAGAACCTGACTTTCACGGGCTTAATTCAGGACCAATATTACGAATTTGGCGTCCAGATAAATCCAGCGACCAAAGCAGTTGAGAAAGTCTTCGTTGGCGAGAACATTTATGAAGGCGAAGGTATGACTTACAAGAGCGCTACTGCTGAAGGCTGTGGCAATCTTCCTGACGGATTCCGCGTCTATAATGGCAAAGGCTGCGTGGACAACATTAAGATCGACGTTGTGCCTGAACCTGCGATTTTCGGTCTTATTGCTTTGGTCGGCTTGTTCTTTGCCCGCAAACAGCGCTAAAATCGAAAACAACAAACTGAGGTAAAAATATGAAAAAACTTTTAGTTCTCGCTGTGCTTCTCTGTGCTGGCTTCGCCATTGCTGAGGAAGCGAATCTGTGGAAGTGCGATTTTGAGGAAGGCGAAGGCTACACTGAAGGCAAACTCGCTGGTCAGAATGGCTGGGCCAAACTTGCCTCATGGGCGAATGACGAAGTTTACGTCGTTAAAGGCGATGCGGCTTCTGGCGAACAGTATTTCCACGCAGTGCCCAATAACGGAGTCAATGTTAGGAACAACACTATCGATATTTCTGATGATTATCAGGAAGGTTCCAAGCTTATGATGAGCGCTTACGGCAAAGCGGATTTTGAAGGCAGCGCTCCGATGAGCATCAGATTCCATTGCCTCGGCACCAGTGGTAAGACTTACGATGTCGAAATCGTCGAAGTCAACTTCAATCAGAACGGTTCTGCGGACGCCTGGGTTAACGGCGGCAGTTTGAGCGTCAGCGACCTTGTTCAAGGCGAATGGGTCAAGTTTGGCGTGATCATCGATCCTGCTAACAAGAAGGTTGAAAAAATCTTCATTGGCGATGCCGAGAGAGAAGGCGATGATTTGTACTATAAGAATGTCACTGCTGACGGTTGCGGCTCTCTGCCCGATGGATTCCGCGTTTACAACGGCGGCGGCTGCATTGACAACATCTCCATTGATGTCGTTCCGGAACCGGCCTTCCTGGGCCTTCTGGCGCTTGCCGGTCTGTTCTTCGTGAGAAAGCAGAGATAATTTAGTCAGCTGTTTTATTGAAAAGAGACCGCTCTTAGGGGCGGTCTCTTTTTTTGTGGGCGTTTTTGGTGAAATATCACTTTTTTGCTATAATTGACACATAATAATCTAAAATCCAGGAGGAATATTCTATGTCACGTTTCGCTCTGCTTCTTTTGGGGCTTCTTTCTTTTTCCCTGGCCGGCTGTTTCGAAAAGACCGGCCCTTGCGGTCCCTGTGAGACCGGTTCGGCTGATAAGACGGATTACACGGCTTTTGTAGATACGTCTATTGGTACGTCTTACAATGGCCATACCTTTATCGGCGCTACGATGCCTTTCGGCTTCGTGCAGCCCGGCCCTGAAAGCGGCGACGATGGCTGGGGCTATTGCTCCGGTTATCGTTTTGAGGACAAAGTTTTCTCCGGCTTCGCCCAGACGGCTATTTCCGGTACGGGCGTTGGCGACTTGGGTGATCTTTTGTTCATGCCGTTCATTGGCGAAGCGAAATCGGCGACGAACTTCTATGAATGCCCTGTTAAGAAGGAGACGGAAAAATACGCTCCCGGCTACTATGCCATCGAGCTGGATCGCTTCAATGTGAAAGTCGAGACCACCTGCTCCGATCATACGGCCATCTACCGTCTCGTCTATCCCAAAGGCGAAGAACAGAAGATCATGCTGGACTTCGCAAACTGCATCGGCGACGGCGACGAGGAGAGAGTGTACAATCATGAGCTGACTTTCCCGAACGACACTACGATGCTCGGCACAACGGAAAAAGGCGGCTGGGTGCATCGCCAGTACAGCTTCAAGATCGAGTTCAACCGTCCTATAAAACATCACTTCCCCCTGGAGAAGAGACTCTCCAAGAAGGGTAAGAAGGAACGCAGCGGCAGGGAGATCTTTGTTTTCGAGCCGAGCGATGAGCCTCTGATGCTTAAGATCGCCTTGTCAACGGCCGATACTGACGGCGCCGCCAAGAATATGGAAGCGGAGATCCCGGGCTGGGATTTCGAAGGCGTGAAGCAGGCCGCTCACGACGCCTGGAACAAGCTTCTTGGCAGAGTTAAGGTGGAAGGTTCCGAAAAGGAAAAGAGAGTCTTCTACACCTGCATGTACCATGCTTTCGTGGCGCCCAGCAACATCGCTGACGTTGACGGCCGCTACAGAGGCCCCAACGGTCAGATCAGCAAGGCTGAGAACGGAAAGTATTACTCCACGCTGTCCACTTGGGACACCTTCAGGGCGCTGCATCCTCTGCTGACGCTCGTGGTCCCGGAAATGGTGCCGGATCTGGTCGCCTCGATGGTCGAGCATTACAAGCAGGCTGGTTATCTGCCTATTTGGGATCTGTGGGGCAAGGACAACCAGTGCATGATCGGAACGCACTCCATTCCGCCGATGGTTGACGCTTACTTCAAGGGCCAGGTGCCGGAAGGCTTGGACATCTGGAATCCTATCAAGGATACCTTGACGAGAAAGCATGACGGCCGCTGGAGAGAAGAGTGGGAATACCTGGAAGACCCGGGCTATTATCCCTGCGACAAGTGGTCCGAATCCGTTTCCTGCACGCTGGAATGCTCCTACGACGACTGGTGCGCCTATAAGCTCGCTGAAGCTTTGGAGAAGAAAGGCCTGGTCGGCAAAGAGGACGTCGAGTATTTCAAGAAGCGCAGTGAAAACTGGAAGAACGTCATCGATCCCGAGACCGGTTTCGCCAGGCCGAAGAAACTCGACGGCACCTGGAAGAAAGATTTCGATCCTACCCGCGTGGGCGGAGACTTCACGGAAGGCAACTCCTGGCAGTACACCTGGCACGTCATGCAGGATCCCGAAGGTCTTATAGAAGCCTTGGGCGGCAAAGAGAAAGCTCTGGCTAAGCTGGAGAGCCTCTTCGAACAGGAAGAGAAGAGCGACCGTCTTGTGGACGTTTCCGGTCTTATCGGCGAATATGCGCACGGCAATGAGCCGAGCCATCACGTGGTCTATCTGTTCCCTTATTTCGGACGTCCTGAAAAGACCGCGGAACTCGTCAAGAAGATCTGCGACGAACTGTATGACGACACGCCGGACGGCGTTTGCGGCAACGAAGACTGCGGTCAGATGAGCGCCTGGTACGTCATGAGCTGCATGGGCTTCTAACCGATGAACCCCTGCGGCGGCGAATACGTTTTCGGTATTCCTCGCTTCTCAAAGATGACCATCGCTGTCCCGGGCCAGAAGACGCTTGAGATCGAAGCCAAGAACATCGAGACCGGCAAGAAGGTGAAGAGCGTTACTCTGAACGGCAAGAAAGAGGAAGGCTTCACGATCCAACACAAAGATCTTGTGGCTGGCGGCAAGCTGGTCTATGAACTAGAATAAACTTTATTAATTACCTCAACGGAGGTTTGGTCCTATGAAAGGAAAGCTCTTCGGTCTGGCGGTTGTCGCCATGCTGTCGTCCCTTTTTGCGCTAGCGGACATGACGGTCGTTTACGAAAACGATTTCGAGGATTACAATCTCGGCGAAGTGAGAAAGCCTGTTCAGGACGCCGCGGTGTTTTTGGAATACGACGCTACCACCAATCTCGTCCACTGCAACGTGGAGGCTGGGGAGGGCGTGGACGGATCTCAAGCCGTGCATGCTTACATTTTGAAAGAAGGTGATAAATCTGTGAACGGCGGAGCGCAGTTCAATTCCGGGCTTGACTTGTCGGTGTTTTCGCAGACAAGCGAAGTCGTTTACGAGATGACCTGGAGAGGCGGCAACATGGCTTCCTATGACCTGACGGATGGAACCAACCTCTTCTTTTCTCTTTTTGGAAACGGCGGCGCCGCAGTAAGGGCCTGCGTCACGAATTTGGTGAATCCGAAAATCGTCCACTTGAAGAACGAAGAGACTGATCCGGGCGTGGTCTCTTTCAGCGGCAGTTACGGCGTCTATAAGATCCACGTGCTTTTCCCGGATGGCAGGATAACGCTAATCGAAAGGGATTACAACGGCAAGCACTATGAATTTCCCCAGGTTGGTGTTTATGGCATGCCGGGCGTCAAGCCCACTCATCTGGGCGGCGGTATTAGGGCAAGAGGTTACGGGAAAAATGACCGCAACTGCTATTTTGACAATCTCAAGGTATCTTACGAAACCATCAATAACCCGGTCTTGAACGTATCCGGCAAGACCAAGGTCCTTATCAACGATGCTGATCCTGTCCTGAACGTCAACAACATCGGCACCGGTTCCTTCACGGCCAACGTGGAAGTTCTGGAGGGCAGCGGGTACTTCTCCTTCGAGGAGGACACCGAACACACGGGTGCCTTTAGCGTTGAGGTCACTAAGACCACGGCGCTGCACACCGTCATCGACAGGGAAGCCCTGGGCGTGGCTTTCGGCCGGGCGAAAGTGAAAGTGACGGGCGCCGGCGACGAGCAGATCCTGACCTATTATGTCCAGTCCGGAAATCCCGAGGAAGGGTATATGCTCTATCAGAGCGATTTCGAGGACGTCATTTTAGGTCCCGTTACGGAAATGGATCCCAACTGGGTGCCCTCCGGAACTATCGAGGGCTGCGAAGTCGTCCAGGATCCCGAAGCCGGACAGTGCCTGAAGATTCAGACTGCAAAAGCTTTGCATCTGAACTGCAACATGCCGACCGGCATGGCTGAGCAGTACGACGTGAAGGTAGCCATGAAAGTCTGCATGCCGAATTATTCCGTCTTGAGCCGCGTTTATCTCGGCACTGACCTCAGCCACAGGCAGGGAGAGTATTCCCTGCATCCCTCTGCGGAAGGCGAGGTCTCATTGACCTGCGACAACTGCGCGGACAAGGATGTTGTCGGCAACAAGACCTCCACCGACGAGTGGTTCGATCTGGAATACACTTACAGTTCGCTGGTGGAGAACCGCATCCTGCGCTCGGTGAAATTCGGCGACGAATTTTATGATCTGAACATTCCCATCGATCTGGGCGACGCCAGCGGCATCGACAAGGATTTCTTCAACCAGTTCAGGATCTACGCTTCGGCTTCCGACACTTTGGTCTATTTTGACGACATTTACATTTCCCTCGTGCCGAGGGGACAGGGCAAGCCGCCGGTCATGAGAGTCGAAGCCGCGTACGATCCGGTGCCCTTCGACGTGAACAACATCCCCGTTAAGATCTTCAACGACGGCGGCGGGTCCTTCGATTATCAAGTCAGGATCATAGACGGTCTTTCAAATGTCAGGCTCTCGAAGTCTCAGGGAACCGTGGAGCTGGAAGACTCCATGGAACTGATCGTCAGAAGGAGCCAAATGGGCTTCGGCTTCTACACTTCCACGCTGCGTTTCTCCTCGACCACCGAAGGAGTGGAAAGCTTCGACCTTAAGGTCCACATCCAATCGGGCAATCCCGAGGAAGGATACGTCATCTATGAGAGCGACTTCAACGATCTTTTGGTGACCACAGAAGAGGAAGAAGGCTTGAAGAACGAACTTAGCGAGCAGGATTCCTGCTGGCTCATCACGAATCCCAAAAACCGCATCGACGTCATAGAGGATCCCTACGAGGGCGGGAACAAATGTCTGCGCCTCGTCGATCTGAATCATTCCAGCAGCGGCTACCACCTCGCTCTGAACATCGCCTCCAATTACGTCGATGATTTCGATGTGGTGTACGCTATGCGGCTGAACATTCCCGAATCTTACGTTAGCGACGAAGAATTGGGTACGGCACTTTTCTGCATATCCCAGGAGAACTCGAGCCGCAAGTGCGAGGCTAAGCTCTATCTTAACACCGAGGATTCCTCTCTGCCGGTTTACACTCATCTGGAGGACCTGGATGATCAGGAATGGTGGGGCAGGGAAGTCGAGACCGCCGAGAGAGTGGAAAACAGCGAGTGGTTCAACTTCTACATGCGCTTCAACTGCAAGTTCGTCGATTACGACCACAAGACGCTTATCGCTTACAATTTCGGCAACAATGAATATCGCTTCGAGGGAGAGGAAGGGCACCTGACTTATCCCAACGGTATTGCCAGCGGCTCGCTGGAAAGGGAGGACCTTACCAAGCTGAAACTCTATAGCTACAAGAAGAGCGCGGATATCCTGGTGGACGATCTCAGGGTGCTTCTGCTGCCCAAGGCTGTTCCGGAGCCGGCATTCCTCGGATTGCTTTTGCTGGTTGCCGCTTTCGCGAGAAGAGCGAAGCGATGATGTGAGGAGCCCGCCGTCAGGCACTTGACAATGGCGGGCTCTTTTTTGTACACTATGTCTAATAATGATTTCGTGGGCTTATAGCTCAGTTGGTTAGAGCGCGCGCTTGATAAGCGCGAGGTCGTTAGTTCAAGTCTAACTAGGCCCACCATCTTTCTCAGACCAATAATTGCCGGGCGCAGACCTTCGAGTGGGGAATTAACTCAGCTGGTAGAGTGCCTGCTTTGCAAGCAGGATGTCACCGGTTCGAGTCCGGTATTCTCCACCAAAGGATCATCGCTTCGCCGCAATTTCAGCATAGACAAAATACATAATTCATCCATATACGGAGAAAAAACATGAGAAAAAGCATGTTAGTGGTCGCTTTGGTTGCTTTGGTAGTCGCGAGCAGCGTGATGGCCGGCTGGAAGACTGAGCAATTCATGGTTGGTTCCGACTCGATCTATTACCAGGTCCACACCAAACTTGGTCAGGACTTCTTTACCATTGCGAAGTCTGTATCCTCTTATCGCGTTTACATCACTTTTGAAGGCGTAGGCTACGAACAATTCAAAAGTTCTGTCGTGAACTGGAAAGCCGCTACGAAGCCCGGCAACAACGACGACGGCACCGGAGCCTCTAATAACGCCGGCGCAATGAGCGCTGTGACTTTGACCGACGCTACGATCGGCGACGCCAACGGCAATATCTCCTTCGGCGTTTTCCTGGCCGATAAATTCTCTACTGATGGAAGAATTCCCAAGCTCTCGGTGGTCGTAATGCCGAACCCGGCTTTCAACGCTCACAGCGGCGGCAGCCCCAATGTGACCGTCCAGGCCAACAACTGCGACGTGGCCGGCGTGAAAGTCATCTACGCCCCGCGTCCCGTTGATGCCAGCGGATCCCAGCAGGCTCCCTCCGGCCAGGTCGCCGTCAATACCGGCACCATCGACTCCAGCGTCAGTACCTTCTCTGGCCGCAATTACGGCAACGTCGGCACCATCCATGTGCAGGGCGGACTCTTCGGCAACTGCAGCATCAGAGGCAACGTCGGAACGCTTTTTTCTGAGGGTCGTATCTGCACCATTAAGCCCGGCGGCTCCAAGCAGAAAGTCATTCAGGGCGGCTCCTTGGGCGGCGTGCTCATTACTGCCGGCGGCAACATTGGGACGATCTCTGCCCGCAACGGTCTCTTTGGCGCGGGCGGCGATTCTGATAAGAACCGCATAGTCTCCGGCTACGCTGCCACTCCTAAGCTTTACAGCGCGAGCGCCAATGTCGGTCAGATCGTTGTGAAGCGCGGCTGGGACAAACCCTGCGTGGTGGCCGGCAGTGACGCCACTGCCAAATACAGTTCCACCGCTCCCACTTTTTATAATGGCGGCATCAAGATGTTCCGTGTCAACAACAAGGGCGACGGCACATACACTTCTCAGACCGGCGGCGCCTTCACCAGCGCTGTGGCGCCCCGCGTCACTGGCAAAATGAAATCTTCCGTCTCCGGCAACACCATTTTTGTCCAGAGATGGGGCAAATGTGATCTGAACGATTTTGTGAAGTAAGACACGATTGTATTTTGGCTGTTGCCCCGCCTCAGCGGGGCAACGGCTTTTTGGTTGTATTAAAGGATGTACTGAATGAAAGAAACGCTGAAAAAACTTGTCGAACTTCAAGGTATCGATAGCGAAAAGCTGGCCTTGAAGCATAAAAGACAAGAAGTACTCGACAGCTTGGTAGCCGACAAGGAGGAATACAAGTCCTTGGAGCGCCGTGTGGCTGATGAGAAACAGCGTCAGCAAAACATCAGGGAAGAAGGCCAGCGTCTGATCCGCGAACAGGCCGTTTTGGAAGCTCGCGCCAGCGAATTGAGAAAAAGGCTTGACATTGTAAGGAATACCGCTGAAAGCCAGGCGGTGGGGCGTGAGATCGTTGCGAACGAGAATAAGCTCCAGGAGCATTTCGAAAAAGTTGATCGCCAGAATTCCGATCTGGAAGAAAGCCTACAGAAACTTGCCATGCTTCAATCTCAGTTTTTCGCCAAGAGGGCGGAGCTCGCCGATAAACTTCCCGGGATCAAGTCAACGCTTTCCTCTATGGATGAGGAGATTGCAAAAGTCGATGCTAAACGCAAGACTCTTTGCTCCGGTATCCCCACAGTCGTCATGAAGCAGTACACCGATCTTATCAGGACCAGGGCCCCTTACATGGTTGTGGAAGTTCAGACTACGGACGACGGCGACCATACCTGCTCCGGCTGCAACATAGGCCTGCCGCCTCAGGTGATAGGGGACATAATGAAGGGGGATCAGCTGGTCTGCTGCGAGAACTGCGGCCGGATCCTTTATCTGGCTGACAAAGAGGAAAAATAAAAAGCGGCCGAGGCCGCTTTTTTTTACTTTAGATTTTTGGAGATTCGTCCGGCAGTCGCCCTTCGTTAGAAGGGAGGAAAGTCCGGACTCCTGCATGCGAAACGCCGCGGGAAACCGCGGGACGCCACAAGCGGACGGATAGCGCCACAGAAAATTACCGCCGGGCGACCGGTAAGGGTGAAAAGGCGGTGTAAGAGACCACCGCCGGTCGCGGCAACGCACCGGGCATAGGCAAGCCCCGTTTGGAGCAAGATCGTATAGGGTACGCGGAGGCAACTCCGGGAACGCATGTCTTCCCAGTCGTGCCGGGTAGATCGCGTCAGTTGAATGACTGCCTGAGTCGCAAGACAAAACAGAATCCGGCTTATGGGCGGATCTCCTTTTTTAATTATGCCAATGAGAATCAAAACAATATTCTTCCTGCTCATCTGCGCGGGCGCACTCGCGGCGGCCGATTACAATGAAAAAGCAGGGGAGGCTTTTAATTCCGGCTTGTCCTGCGTAAGAAGCAACGATTTCCGTTCAGCCCTGCGCTTTTTCAGGCAGGCGACGCAGTACGACGCTTCTTTCGCGGCGGCATATCTCAACATTGCAGCCTGTCACGAGCGCTTGGGAGAATTTGACAAAGCCAGGCCGTTTTATGAAAAGGCCCTGAAGATCGAGAGCGACAACGCCAATTTTGCCTTTATTTATTCCGGCGCTCTCATGCGTCATGGAAAGGTTTTGGAAGGCAAGAAATATCTCGAGAACGCGGTTTACGCCGATCCCTCCAACCCCAATTATGTTTACGAACTTGGCGTGACTTATCTATGCCTTACCCAGAAAGTCGAGGCTGCCAAATGTTTCAGGGCTGCCGTGGATGTGTCCACAAACTACAGCGCAGCCTGGTTTAGGCTGGGAGCGCTGGAACTCGAGGACGGAAAAACAAACGAGGCTCTGAGGCTTCTGGAAAAGGTCGAGCTCGACTGCGACCTGGCTCCGCAGGCTTACCTTCTCAAGAGCAGGCTGAGAAAAAAACTGGGGGACCTCGAAAGGGCTGAGAGCGACGTCAGGATGGCTCTCAAATTGTCGAAGGGTTATGAGGAAGCTTACCTCACGCTGGCGCAAATTTTGCGCGCGAGAAAAAAGTTCCGCGAGGCTTGCGAAATGCTTGAGCGCGTGGAGCTGAAATCGAGCCGCAGCAACTGGGCTGCGCTCTTAGGGAAACTTTACGAGGAATGGGGTGACGAACGGCTTGCCGCCGGAGAAGAGGGAACGGCCAGGACTCTTTACCAGCAAGGGCTGCGCTTCCTTCCGGAAGACCCTTCATTACTCGCCAAAAGCGCGGTGCAAAACGGCTCAAAGTGAGGCCTTTCCTTCGCTTTGCCTCTCCCTTGACAATAAAAGACGATTCAAGTAGAATATTCTCAAGTTTTATATGGCGGATTCTAATCCTTTTCGCCGTGTGAATTCGTACTAACCCTTCCCGGGAGACCGGGGCTAACTCAAAACGAAGGAAAACCGTGGCAGACAAAAAGGTTGTAAGTATTGACCTGGGTCGCGAAGTAGTGAAATTCGCGTTCGCGCAGGTCAGTAAAGGCAGCGCCAAGCTTACAGGTTGCCAGAGCGTGACTCTTGAGATCGCTCATGACGCCGACGACAGCACTTGGCGTTCCGCTGTTTTGGAAGTGCTCAAGCAGCAGAAAGCTGCTGGTTCTCTGGACAAAAAATCCGAAATATACGTTACTCTTCCCAGCGCTCAGGTCCTTACCAGGGCCCTGAAAGTTCCCACTGCGGAACTGCAGACTCAGGTCGTTGAAGAAGCCAAGAAAAATCTGCCTCTGCCCATTGAGGAAGCCGAGTGGGGCTACAACGTCGTCGGCGAAGCCGGTGACCAGACCCACGTCTCGCTTTTGGCCGTGAAGACCACCGTTGTTGAAGATATCAACACGATCTTTGAGGAAGCCGGTCTTTCCCTCGCCGGCGCCACCAGCGGCGCCCTGAATCTGGCGAACCTCCTTATCGCCGAAGGCAAAGGCAATGTGGAAACTCCCACGGCTGTTCTTAGCATCGGCGCTTCTTCCGCGAACCTCGTTATTGCCGAGGGAACGAAAGTCTGGATGCGCGCTCTGCCTGTTTTCGGTTCAACGCTCGTTTCCGCTTTGACTGCCGGCGGCGCCTCTTTTGACGAAGCCCGCAAGACTCTTCTCGAGCAAGTCGATCTTGGCAACGCTGAATCTGACAGCAGCAAAGCCGTTGGCCAGGCTCTCTCCCGTCTTGTGATGGAGATAACCCGTTCGATCGTCAACTACCGCACGAGCCTTTCCGGCGAGAAGCCGACGCGCCTCCTTCTTACGGGCGGTTACGCCAAGATCAAAGGCCTCGACGCTTATCTTCAGGACAAGCTTAAAACCGACACCGCTTATCTCGAAGCCTTCTCTTCCTTCGAAGGCGAGAGCGGAGATTCCTTCGCTTTTGCGGAAGCTCTGGGCGCCCTGGTCGCCGTTTCCGGCAGCAGCCCCTATAGCGTCAACCTTGTTCCGGCCAATCTTCAGTGGCAGCGTTCCTTCGACGGCAAGAAGCCCCTTATCATCGCCGCTGTCGCTTTGCTGGCGGTGCTTTTCGGCGCTCTCTTCTTCCTGAATCAGAGCAAGATCGGCAAAGAGGCCGAACAGGCCGAAACAGCCCAGCAGACGCTTGAGGAAGCCCAGAAATATGACAAGGCCATCAAGCAGGTCCAGAAAGACATCCAGACCCAGTTGGCGGAGAACGAAGTTTACGGCCGCCTCCTCTGGGAAAGAGATGCTTACGTTTACACCATTTCTCAGCTTGCTTCCAAGATGCCGACCAACATGTGGCTCTACGGCGTCAGGAGCTACACTCTCGGCGATATCTCTGAAGAGACGGCTCTCTCCAGCAACGCCAGCGACGTGCTTGTCATCAACAACGACGAAGATGCCAAGACGCTTGTCAGGATCGGCATTGACTGCGGTTACTACGGCAACTGGGCCGAAGCTATGGGCGACATCCAGAAGCTCGTGGCCGAGACCGTCGGCAACGCCGGATTCAAAGTCGGCCGCGATCTTCCCTGGCTCAAATACACCGAACTGCAGATGGTCGTCGACCTTGACTGGAACAACAATGACAAGGACGACTTCTCCGAGTATAAAGAAAAATTCAGCCTCAAATCCGGCCGTTAACAGATGTCAAGGATAGAGCAATGAAATTTGATTTACAGAAAAACAAATTGTTCCTCGTAACTCTGGGCATCGTGATCGTCATCGTAGTGGTGGCTCTCGTGCTCTGGCGCGGATCGGTCAACAAACTGAACGAAGCCTCCGCCGATTTTGAAACCGCCAACAGCGATTACGAAACGCTGTGCAAGAACTACAACGGCGCTCCCTGCGAGGCCCTTCAGAAAGCTTACGAGGCCGACCTCGAAGCCCTGAAGAAGCAGGCTGTGGATTTTGTCGAAGCTGTCAAGGTCAACGATCTGACGATCCTCGATCCCTCGAACTTCAAGATCGAACTGCGCAAATATGACAACCAGATAAAAGAAGAGCGTGAAAAACGCAACATAAACATTTATCCCGGCGAGGGCTTCTCTGAATTCTTGGGCGATGTGGTCGCCAAAGAAGCCGACATGCCGAAGCTCTCCGCTCAGTTCCAGATCGTGAAAGACGTCCTTGGCGTGCTCCTTGACAACGACGTCCTGGAAGTGGTCACCATAGAAAGGAATGTGGGCGATCAGTCGAACGATTATGACGACGAAGAGGAAGAATCTTTCGGCGGCGCCGCCGCCAAGAAAGAAACCGAACTCGCCAAATACGAAGGCATTCCGGTCTCTTTCCAGTTCGCTATTCGCCCTGACAAGATCTACAGCGTGCTTTCGCAGCTGCGCGACAAACCCTTCTTCTATATAGTAAGAAGCATTAGAACCGATCTCCAGCCCGAACCCGTTGGAACGATCGAGGACCCCTCCGATATCTTGGAGCGCGTTACGGTCGACATGACTGTGGAAATGATAAAGATCAACAAGCCCGCTGAGGCCGCTAAATAAATCAAGAGGATTGGTAGACAATGAAAGCTTTAAATGAACATTGGGAAAAATTGCTTTTCGTAGTGATCCTTCTGATCGTTTTGGTAGTGGTAGGCAAGGCCTTCACAAGCCAGAACGACATTGACAGTTTTGAAGCCCGCGGCGAAGCCAAGGATGTCAAGGAAAGCGCTTTGGTCGGTATTCCCGGCCTGGTCGAGATCGTCAAGGCCTCCGCTCCCGCTTTGGCGAGGAACGTTTTCACCCACGACTGGCTCCAGAGAAGCACTGCCAACCAGGCTGCTTTGACGAGAAAGTGGGGGATAACCTGCGATGAGACCGGTCAGATGATCACTTATCGTCCCGACGCTGACAACGACGGCATGCCCAACGAATGGGAACAGAAGTATGGCCTGGATTGGACGAATCCCGCCGATGCGGAAGAAGACCCCGATAAGGACACCTTCACGAACCTCAAGGAATACCAGCTCTCGCAGGAGCTCGGAATCGAAGTCAATCCCAAGGATCCTACGAGCCCGAATGTTGTGGCCCAGGATTGGCGCATCGGCAAGATCTACCATCCTGAACGTGACCTGCAGCTCGGCATGTTCACCAAAGGCTCTTCTTTGAAATTCAAATATAAAGGAAAGATCCTCCCGGCCACCGAACTCGCCGCCACCCAGGTCGAACCCGAAGAAGGCAAGATCTACTATATAGAGAAAGTGGAAGAGGTCAATGAGACCGACAAGAAAGGCAAAGAGAAATTCGTCGATTATAAAGTTACGCTGAAAGACGGCGATACCGGCGAGGTCTTCTTCTGCACCAAGAAAGACAAGAGCTTGGAATCTTTCGGCATCGTCGAGTTCGTCAGCAAGGATGACGCCAACAAGAAAGCTGTTTGCAAAGTCGGCGATGAAATAAGCCTTCCCATGATCCAGAAGGACGGGAAAGTGACCGTAATAGACGTTGAAAACAAGACTGTCACCGTCAATGCCAACGACATTGACTACACAGTGACCGCTGAATAAAATAAATAATCAAGATATAACAACTGATGGAGTTAACGAGCATGAAAAACACAAAAGCCCTGACAGTAGTTGCAGTCTCCCTGGCTGCGATCCTGCTTCTGGCGCAGAACGTGATGGCTGAAGCTGCCGTAGACCAGGCCATGAGACAGACGGCTGCTCTTCGCGCCCAGGAACTGGCCCGCGAATTGCAGATCGAACGTCAGGAACAACGGCAGATGGCTGACCTTTTGTTCCAGCAGGCGCTTCCCCTAATCGAACAGGGTGAGTACCGCAAGGCTCACACGCTTCTGTCCGAAGCCCTGAGGCGTTGCCCGAATCACACCGATTCCAAAGTTAAGATCGGTGAGGTCAACAGCATTCTCTACGACTACTACACTTCCGTGGCTAACGACAGGCTTGAGATGCGCGACTACGAATCCGCGATCAACTTCTACCGCCAGGCTCTCGAACACAAGCAGGGCGACGAAGCTCTGAAGGGCATCAACAAAGCCCGCAAGCTTCTTGAGGCCGCTGCCAGCCAGCAGCTCTCCAAGATCGTCAACACCGACCTCTCCGAAGAGGAACAGGTCTACCAGATGATCAAGCAGGCTGAAGAGAAAGTCGTCTACGGTCAGTATGAGGAAGCCAAGAGCATCCTGAAACAGGCCATCAAGCTTGAAAGCGAAGATCCCCGTCCCCGCCGCATGCTGAGAGACGTGATCGCCAAGCAGAACAAGCTCATCAAGAGCGATCAGGAACTCGAACGTTCCCAGATCATGCTCGAAGTGCTCCGCAAGATCTCCCCGGAAGCTGCCGAAGATACAGAAGAAGTTGGCAGCGAATCCACCGACGCCCCGGGCGAAACCGCCCGCAAGGCTATGTGGGCTAAACTGATGAACAAGATCCCGGCTGTCAGCCTTGACAACAACACCGTTTCCGAAGCTGTACAGTTCCTTATCGAAGAAGGCAACATCCCGATCGTCCTCGACGCCGCCGGCGTCAGCGACAAGATCTCCCTGGATGCTGAAGGCCCGACGATCCTGACCGTCATCGAATACATCTGCGACACCGCCAATCTGAACTACATCGTGACCGGTTCCGCCGTCATCATCTCCAAAGGCGAAGGCCAGATGGAGACCAGGATCTGGACCGTCTCTCCCGGCGTCGTTTCCAAAGCTTCTGAGATCGAGACCGACGACAGCAGCTCCGACGCTTTCGGCGGCATCTTTGACACCGACACCAGCAGCGACGAAGACTTCACCGCCATGGAGACCGAACCCGAACTGGTCCGCGCTCTGAAAGACTATATCGGCGCGGAAGTAGAAGGCAGCTCCATCTTCCTGGAACCCGTTTCCGGCACCTTGGTCGCCCGCAACACCGTCAAGAACTTGGAACTCATCGACAGCTACCTGAAGAACCTCGATGAAAGCGGCGATCAGGTCCAGGTCGAGATCCAGGCCAGATTCGTTGAGATCAGCGATCAGGACCTCAACGAGATCAGCTTCGGCATGAAGCTCAAGAGCCCCTGGAAAGTCATCAGCGCCCACAACAAGAACGGCAACGCCGTCGTGGCCAACCCGACCGACTTCACCGGCGCTCTCCGCCGCTATTCCAAGGGTTCCCGCAGCAGCCGCTATGCTGACCGTCTCTCCTCCGTGATGAGCATGGTCGGCGTCGGCGCCATTGGCAAGAACCAGATCTCTGACGAAGTCCTCGGCTTCTTCACCAACGCTTTGACCGATCCCGAGGTTGGTCTGATCTTTAATGCGATCGACAACAAGACTAACGCTGACGTTCTCTCCGCTCCTTCAGTTACCACCGTCAGCGGCCAGCCCAGGGTCACCATTAAGCAGATCACCGAGGTCATGTACCCCGAAGATTATACAGTCTATAAACCGGCTATCATTTACAGCAACGCCCAGTCCTTCAGCCTGCTCAACCCGAGCTCGACTCCGGACGTCAGCGCCATGCCCGGTTACGCCACTGTTGAAAGCACTCTTAAAGAAGATGTAGGTATCGAACTTCAGGTCTCCCCGATCGTGGCTGACGACAAGCGCACGGTCAGCATGGACATCACCTGCAAGACCTCTTCTGAAATCGAGCCGCGCGTCGTTTCCGTTTACGTCGGAAACTCCGCCCTCAATGTCGACCCCATCGAACTCGACATCCCGCGCTTCAAGTTCTCCGAAGTCAAGACTCAGGTCGTAGTCGCCGACGGCGAGACCGTGGTCTTGGGCGGCATGGTCACCGAGACCCTCCGCAAGTACAAGGACAAAGTCCCCTTCCTGGGCGACCTTCCCTTGATCGGCCGTTTCTTCAGAGCTGAAGGCAGCTACAATGAGAAGAAGCATCTTCTGATATTCGTCAAGACCAACATCATTACTCCGACGGGTGAGCTCTATCGCGACCGCGTCGCCAGCAAACTGGCTTCCTCCCTCGAACAGGAACGCGCCGACTATGAAGAAGGCGAACAGGTCACTGAAGCCGAAGAGGGTGAAGAAGAGAGCAGTGAAGTTGAAGATTCCACCGAATCCGAAGAAACCACAGAAGTGACCGGAACTTCCGAAGACGAAGAGACCGAAGAGACCGAAGAAACTTCTGAGGACGACGAAGAGGAATCCACTGAGGAATAACTTAAATGGCAATTAAAAAAGATATAGACTTTGGAGGTCTTATGAACAAAAATATGCTGAAAATGAGCCTTATCATCGGGCTGGTCATGCTGGCGGTCTCTCCGCTTCTGGCTGCCGATGAGCAGACGTTTGAGCAGAAGGAACAGCAGCTTTTAAACGCCGCTGAACCCGAAGTCCAGACTGAAGCCAAGGCCGAGACCATCGAAATCCCCAAGGAAGTCGGTGAGGAAGACGGTTTTTGGACCAAAATCAAAAAAGCCTTCGCCACCAAAGAAGAGAAGCCCGACCTTGACAACAAGACCGAGCAGGAGATCCAGGTTTTGATGTTCGAAGGCCGCACCTATTATCGTAAGGGCGAATACCAGAAGGCTCTCAACACCTTCGCGGAAGTCACCAAGCGCGATCCCTACAATCCGCTGGCCCGCCGCTACATGAGCAGCTGCAATGAAAAGCTTCTCCGCATCGAGAATGACAACGTCGATCTCACCGCGCTCCAGCGCATCCAGGATGTCGAGAAGAGTATGCTGATCATGACTGAAAAGCAGAAAGACCGCGACGAAGCCGTCGCCAACGCCGGCATCTCCACCGTCACTGACGAGAAGATGAACCGCGTCATCAAGGAGCTCAGCTTCGTTGATGAACCGATGGTGAACGTTCTTGAAACCATCCGCGAGGAAGCCAACCTGAACCTGGTCATGCAGCCGGCTGCCGCCAACTCCATCCAGAGCGCTACGCTGACGCTTTCTCTTTCGGACATTTCCGTGGCTGACGCCCTTGACATGATCTGCAAGCTCAGGAAACTGAACTACAGCGTGGACGGCGAATCCATCACCATCACGACTCAGGATTCCGCCCGCATCATCAGCAAGACGTTCCGTCTGTCCCGCGGCCTCGATTCCATCGAAGTTCTTAACAAAGAATCTCTGCGCACCTCGACCGACAAGGCGAAGGAATTACTTCGGCGTATCGGCGTTACGGAAGTTAAAGACGCCTCCGTTGTGTACGACGCCAGAACCAACCAACTCATCGTTCGTAACACCGCCGAGAATCTGGCCCTGATCGAGAAGTTCCTCAAGAACTTCGACAAGACTCCGTCTCAGGTCGAGATCGAAGCTCAATTCGTGACCGTCGCCAACGACGATATGAACGAACTCGTCTTCCGTCATTTCCTGACTCACAACTATCGTTGGAACCGCAAGGACAAATACGGCGACAAGTATTATCTTGAAGCCCCCAACAAAGAGCGCGAAATGACCTCCGGCCTCCGTTACATCCGCTCCTTCATGGATGATGACGCTTACGATCCGGTCAACTCCGCTTACAGGATCCCCTCGACGGTCGACACCGGCAGCGACTACGGCGATTATATGAGCGTTGCCAATCTGCGCCCCAATCAGCCGGCTTACGGTTCTGCCACCATTGAAGATATACAGTCCATGTATTCCAGCCTGGAACAGAGCACCGGCACCGCCAACGAATACAAGCGCAAAGCGCAGGCTTCTTACCAGGCCATGCAGAACTTCTATCGTCAGAATCAGAGCATCTTCGACAACAGCAGCGCCCCCAACAGGAGCTTCTATGTCGATCAGCTCCAGAGCCTGAAATCCAACTACGTGTCCAACGCCAAGAACTATGTTGACGCCCTCGGCTCCATAGCCGGCAGCCAGTCCAGCATCGCCAACGCGAAAGTTCAGGACACCGCGGCCAACGACGGTCTCGGTAAAGTCTTCGACATCAGCGGCGTCTTGGGTCCTGCCCAGTACCGCAGCGTGATCTACGCTCTTGCCAATCAGGAAGGCGTCGAGACGATCTTCGCTCCCAAGGTGACGGTCGTTTCCGGTAACAGAGCTGAACTGAAAGAAGTCATCAGAGTTCGTTACAACAAGACCATCGAAGAAGCTGAAGACCAGGACGTCGACGTTGGTGACGCTCAGTCCGTGATCTACGACTACGCCGTTACGCCGAAAGACTGGGAAACCAGAGAGTACGGCACGAAGCTGGTCGTTACCCCGTCTGTGCAGACCGACGAACGCACGATCGAACTGGAAGTCAACCCCGAAGTCTCCGACCTCTTGGGCTTCCGCAGATTCGTGTCTTCCCGTAACAACGTTTACGAACTGCCCCAGTTCTTCGTCCAGAACCTTAAGACGACCGTCTTGGTCAATGACGGCGATACGCTGGTCATGGGCGGCCTCATGAAGAACGACGTGGTCCGCACCAAGGACCGCACGCCCATTCTGGCCGACCTCCCCTGGATCGGACGTTTCTGGCGCGGTGAATCCGAGGTTGCCAAGAAATCCAACCTCTTGATCTTCATCAACGCCAAGCTGGTCGATCCTAGCGGCACGCCGCGTCGCGGCGCCACCGTGAAGACGGCTCCCACTGCTGCCCGCTAATAGCGGAAGCGACATCGGGCCGCTCGCATGAGCGGCCCGATTTTTACTCCCTCCCCCTAATTTTCCCTCCCCCTGTTATTCCCTTCTTTTTTAGCGCGTTTTTGGCGCTTTTTTGAATAATGACTAAAACCCTGCTTGCCGTCGACGGGATGGCTTATATTTTCCGGGCTTTTTACGCTGTGCCTTATATGTGCAGCCATGCCGGAACACCTACGAACGCCGTTTACGGTTTTCACAAATTGCTGCAAAGCCTGGTCAATGAGATAGAGCCAGACCATCTAGTAGTGGCTTTCGACGTTGCGGAACCGACATTCCGCGACGAAGTCTTCAGCGACTACAAAGCCAACCGTCCGGAAGCTCCCGAAGAGCTTATTTCCCAGATCGATCTTGTCAAGGAATACTTGAGAGCCATGCGCATCCCAATCCTGGAATGCCCTGGCTTTGAGGCGGACGACGTTTTGGCGACTGTCGCCATGAAGGCCAAGGAAGCAGGCATTAAAGCGCTTATAGCTACCGGCGACAAAGACCTCTGCCAACTGGTGGACGACGATATATTCATCGTCAGAAGCAGCATGCGGGAAGTCGAGATATTGGACAGGGGCGGCGTCATGCGCCACTACGGCGTTTGGCCTGAACAGATCGTCGATTACCTTACGATCGTCGGCGATTCCGCGGACAATGTTCCCGGTGTGAAAGGCATTGGCCAGAAAGGTGCCAGGGATCTTTTGGAAGCCTACGGCACGCTTGACAACATCTACGCTTCCATCGGCAAGCTTTCCGCCTCCAACCAGAGAAAATTGGAGGAAGCCAAGGACCATATCGAGAACACCCGTTTTCTCATCAAGATCAGATGCGACGCGCCGGTAAAAATAGAACTTAAGGACACCATGCGCTGCGAGTGCGACTGCGGGCTTGTAAACGAGTTTTGCCGAAAATACGATTTCCAGTCCCTGCGCGCGCCGGAAGCGAAAAAGGTCGAGGCTGCATCTGAACCGCAACAGCAGGAGCTTTTCTAATGAAAAAGATTGGAATCACGGGCGGGATCGGCTGCGGCAAAAGTTTCGCCCTGGAAGTCATAAAGGAAGAGGGATATCAGGCCATTGACGCCGATGATCTTACCAGAGAGCTCTGGCAGGATGAGAGCGTCGTTGGAAAGATCGGCTCGAAACTTTATGAATACGGATATCTGAAAGAGGAATTCACCGCCCAGGCGGTGAGAGCAGTGGCAAAAAACGCCTTCAAAGACATGCAGGTCATCAACGCGCTTGAACGCGTTCTGCAGCCCATGATACTTGATAAGCTTTCGCTCTGGATGAAAGAAAAGGAAAAAGAAGGGGAGAAGGTAGTTTTCGTGATCGTTCCCTTGCTTTTCGAGTGCGGCCTGCAGTATCTTTTCGACGAGACCGTCACCATAAACGTTGACAATGAAATAAGGGAACGCAGGCTGCAATTATCGCGGCCGCTTTCCGCCGCGGACATCAATTTGCGCTTCAACCGCCAGTGGGCCAACTGGGCTCGCTCACATTACGCAAACTACACCATAGAGAACAACGGAACCAAGGAAGAATTCAAGGAAGCCATTAAAGCATTCTTAAGAGAAAAATTATGAACGGATATTACAAAGTTTTGACCGGAGCCCCCGGACGCCCCAAACGTTACGCAACCAAAGAAGAGATCCCGAAAGAATTGACGGACCAGTATGAAGTTGTCTTTGTTCCTGAGGATGAAAAGAAAATCAAATGGGAGGAAGCTGTCAAGAAGCACCCCATAGAATTCACGGAAGGCGAGCCGATCGTGGGCGAAAAACCCGGAGACGAAATGGTCGAAAGGCCGGCCAAGAAGAAAAGGGGACGCAAACCCAAAGCTTTGAGCGTGGTGGAAGTGGTGCCCTTCAATCCTCTGGATCCGACCGCGGAGTTTACCGAAGGCGAAACCATAGAGAACGAGACGCCTTCCGAAGTGACGGTCGGCCGTCCCATCCCCATTGTCGAAGCCAAGGAGCCTGCCTACAGCAGGCGCCACGGACACCGCCACCCCAAAGCCAAGAAAGAAGAGGAGGGCGAGGCCCAGGATCAGCCTCAGGCCCAAGCTGCCGAAAAAGAGCCGGAGACTCCTGCTGAATGCACGCCCGACGACGTCAATGTGGAGAGCGACCTCGTCAACATCTCCTTCCTTCTGAGACAGACCAACGAGGAATTAAGAAATATGGCCGCCGCCAACGGCGTCAGGCGCATCCCGGAACTCAGGCGCCAGGACCTCATCTATGAGATCATGCGGACGGAATACGCCAAATTCGGCTTCCGTTTCGGCAAGGGCGTATTGGATATCCAGAAATTCAACAATTATGGTTTTTTGAGGCGCAGCGAGCGCAATTACCGCATCTGCGACGACGACGTCTATGTTTCGCCGACCCAGATAAGGCGCTTTCATCTTCAGAGGGGCGACACCATCTACGGCGTTTTCAGAAGACCAAGAAACAATGAAAAGAGCGGAGCCGTCATAAAGGTTGCGGCTGTGAACCTCGACGCTCCGGATTCCAAGGAGAACAAAACGCCTTTTGACGAGCTTACCCCGCAATTTTCCGCCGAGCGTTTCCTTATGGAATACAAGCCTGACGGCATCTCCACCCGCATCATGGACCTCATCTCGCCGATCGGCAAAGGTCAGCGCGGATTGATCGTCGCTCCACCCAGAGCAGGGAAGACGCTTTTGCTGAGAGATATCGCCAACGCTATATCGCACAACAATCCCGGTGCCGAACTAATCATGCTTTTGATCGACGAGAGACCCGAGGAAGTGACCGACATGCAGCGTTCAGTCAGGGGAGAAGTCATAAGCTCGACCTTTGACGAATCGGGCGACCGCCATCTGGCGGTCGCGGAAATGGTCTTGGAAAAAGCCAAGCGCCTTGTCGAGCACGGCAAAGACGTCATCATTCTCCTGGACAGCCTGACGAGACTGGCCAGAGCCTACAATACCGGCCACAACCTGAGCGGCAAGACGCTTTCCGGCGGCATGGACGCCAGCGCCCTGCAGAAGCCCAAACGCTTCTTCGGCTCAGCCAGAAGCTGCGAAGGCGGCGGCAGTCTGACCATCATCGCCACGGCCCTCATCGAGACCGGCAGCCGCATGGACGACCTCATTTACGAGGAGTTCAAAGGAACAGGCAATATGGAATGCGTCCTGGACCGCCGCATCAGCGAAAAACGCGTTTTCCCGGCTATCGACATTGACCGTTCCGGTACTAGGAAGGAGGAGCTGCTCTTCGATGCCGAGGAATTGAAAAAAGTCTGGCTTCTGCGCAACATGCTCTCCGGTCTTTCTCCGCTCCAGAAGATCGAGCGTCTGATAGACCAGGTCAAGCTCACTTCCTCCAACGCGGAACTCTTAATGATGCTAAGGGAGCGCTGATCATGAACAAGACGGTAAAAAGCATTCTTAGCACTATCGCCCTCATCCTTCTGGCGCTTCTTCTGAAGTCCAACACCATAGAGCTCTTCAAGATCCCGACGGGCAGTATGGAGCCGACTTTGTACGGCGCCAAGGAAATGGGCCGCGGTTTCGGAGACCATATCTTCGTTCTGCGCTGCGCCTACGGCTTCAACTGCAAGATCAAGATCCCTCTTATCGACTGGACGCTGCCGCTGCCGGACGGATATTGGATGCTGCCGTGGATGCATCTTCCCGAAGTGGGGGACGTGGTCGTCTTCGAACATCCCGCCAACCGCAACATCGACTACATTAAGCGCTGCGCCGGAACCCCCGGCGACACCGTCATGGTGAAGGACGGCCGCTTGTACGTCAACGATCATATCGTCACCAACCGCCCGGCCACCGCAACGTACGTGCGCTACACTTACGACGGTATCTTCAGCAGGCAGCTTCAGACGATAGCCAACGCGCTTTTGGAAGTCGAGCGCCGGACCGGCAACAGGGAGATCTACGACGCCCTTTACATCGACGGCGTCCCTTTCCGCTCGATCAAGGCTGTGGAAGGGGAGCGCAACTACGTTATGGTGGGAGGGAGAAAAGTGCACGTCATAAAGGACGAAGTGACGCCCGTAATTAAGGTGCCGGAAAACTGTTTCTTCATGCTGGGCGATAACTCCGCTCATTCCGCCGACAGCCGCTACTGGGGTTTTGCCCACCGCGACACCCTGAAAGGCCGGGCGCTCTGCGTCTATCTTCCCTTTAAACGAATAAGAGCCATCCACTGATGAAAATGAAAAAAGCCAAATTGCTTACGCTTGTTTTGGCCGCGCTGGTCTTATCCGGCTGCGGAGTAACTTCCGAGGTCATCATTCCCGTAATTGGAGCCACCATCAACAAGCAGGAGACCGTAAGGGTCGCCATAAAGAGCAAAGTGAATTCCGTTATGGTAAACATAAACGGCGCCGGCTCCTATTACGACCAGACGAGCGGAACGTACATGGGACGTTTTGCCAAAGTGGCTAACGCAAAGATCACAGTCGAGAACGGCATCCTTGCCATAAACGGCAAGACCGGCCAGGGCAAATACCGCTCATCCAGAATAATGATGGTGCCGGAAGAAGGCGCGCTCATAAACGTTGACGGCGTCAATTACCGAGGACAGATGGAATTCATCTCCAACGGCAGCACGCTGACCGTCGTCAACCATCTCGGTTTGGAAGAGTATCTCTGCGGCGTGGTGCCGAAAGAAACTTTCGCCTCCTGGCCCGCCGAAGCCCTGAAGGCTCAGGCCATCTGCTCCCGTTCTTACACCATCGCCAAGTGCGAGGAGAATTACCAGAAGGATTTCGACCTGACTTCGCCCGGCGATCAGCTCTACGGCGGCGCCAGCGCCGAGGCGGCCTCTACGACGGCGGCCGTTTACGAGACCGCCGGCAATTATCTTGAATACAACGGCAAGCCGCTTTTGACATTCTTCCACACCTGCTGCGGCGGCGCGACGGAAGACGGCGAAAAGATCTTCACTTATGTCAGATTTTACCCGAGCGGCGTAACGAGCCCCTATTGCAACGGCTGCAAGCACTACGCCTGGGAATATTCCATCGGCGCCGCGGATCTGGCTTCGAAATTAAAAGCGGCCGGCTACAATCCCGGGAACGCCGCGCCCTTGCAGATAGTAAAGCGCTTCAATTCCGGGCGAGTGGCTGAGATCAAGATCGGAAGCGCAACTTTGACCGGCGAGCAATTGAGGAAGGCCGTGGGCTACGACGTCATCAAATCCACGCGCTTTTCCGTCTCGCTTTCCGGCAGCGTCTATACTTTCAAGGGCAACGGCTGGGGACACGGCGTCGGCATGTGCCAGTGGTGCACTAAAGGCATGGCCGACCAGGGAATAACTCACGAGAAGATGCTGGAGCATTTCTACCCCGGCGCCAAGCTTAGATGACGGACAATCAGGAAACATACCCCTGGTGGGACCTCAGGGCTTACGAATACGACCTGCCCAAGGAGCTCATCGCCCAACAGCCGGCGCCCGAAAGGGACGCCAGCAGGCTCATACGCTATTCTAAAGCCAGCGGCAAAATTACCCAGGGGACATTCAAGGATATCGTCTCATATTTCAGAGAAGGCGATATCCTTGTCCTGAACAATTGCAAGGTCATTCCGGCCCGGCTTTACGTCAAAAGAGTCGGCACCGGGACTAAGATAGAGCTTCTCCTGACCAAAGAAGAAGGCGAGGGCGAATTCATCGCCACCGTCCGCCCCGGCCACTCCTGCAAACCGGGCGTCAAGCTCATCTGCGGCGATTTGAAAGGCGAATTTACGGAAATACTCCCGGATGGGCAGCGGAGAGTGCGCTTTGAGGCCTCCAGCGCCGCCGTAAACGTGTTTTTGGAAAAAGAGGGGACAGTTCCCCTCCCTCCCTATATAGAGCGCCCAAAAGGCCCTTCAGAGGCTTCCGACCGGGAGCGCTACCAGACGGTCTATGCCAAGAGCGGCCGGGCCGTGGCGGCCCCCACCGCCGGGCTCCATTTCCCGCCCGAGATTCTCAAAGCTTTGGAAGAAAAGGGCGTGACGCTTCTGGAAGTAACTCTTAACGTAGGCTTGGGCACCTTCAAACCGGTAAAGGTGAACGATATCAGGCAGCACGAGATGCACGAGGAGACCTTCACTTTCACCCCAGAACAGGCGGAGCTTTTGAACAAGGCCAGGAGCGAAGGCAGAAGGATCATCGCTGTTGGCACGACCTCCCTGAGAGTCTTGGAGTCCTGCTTGGACGAGGAGGGAAAATTCCGCTCCGGTTTGCTATCCACCAGCATCTTCATCCATCCGCCCGTGAAAGTTCGCTCCATCGACGCGCTGCTGACAAACTTCCATTTGCCGAAGTCCACGCTCCTCATGCTGGTGGCCGCGCTGATAGGCGACGCCTGGAAGGATATCTACGAACTGGCTGTTAAAGAGCGCTACCGCTTCTTCTCTTACGGCGACTGCATGCTTCTGGAGGATCTGAGATGACTATTGACCGCACAGCTCTCCTCTACAGTGCGGAAAAGACTGCCGCCTTCCGCGAAAAGAAGATCGTCCTCGTCGGTTTGGGCGGAGTGGGCCTTTACGCCCTGGAGAATCTGGCGAGAGCCGGCATAAAGAGATTCACCCTCATTGACGGCGACGTTTTTGAGGAATCGAATCTGAACCGCCAGCTCTACGCTACCATTGATACGCTGGGACAAAAGAAGGCCCAAGCTGCCAAAGAGAGGATCGCCAAGATCGATTCCGCTATCGAGGTCAACGCTGTTGCGGAATTCCTGACCGCCGGCAACATCGAAGCGATCGTTCCCAAGGACGCCGACTTTATAATCGACGCCATCGACGATATCCCGGCGAAGGCGGAATTGATTCTTTTCGCCCTGAAAAACGGCATTCCCGTCATCTCCTCCATGGGTACCGCCAGAAGGACTGACCCTTCGAAAATAACCGTAACCGCTCTCGGCAAGACCAGCGCTTGCCCTCTAGCCAGAAAATTGAGAAAATTATTACGGGATGAGCCTGCTTCCAAGGCTGTTCCCGTAGTTATGTCGAAAGAAACGCCCTGCGAAGTGGAAAAAGGGAATCCTCTTCCGAGTTCCGGAATGGTCCCCGCCGCCGCAGGCATAAATATGGCCGCTTTTGTAATCAACACCTTCTGTAAAGAACTATGAAAAAACTTGTCTTCCTGATCTCTCTTAAGCTTCTTATAACCGCCTGCTTCGGCAAAAAATCCGCGAAGCCGGTAAACGAGACCTTCACTTTCGCCGTCGTCAAGACTGAAAACGGGAAAGCGAAATTGGAAATGATAAAAGAAAAACCCGGCAGCGAAGATCCTGACGATATGATCTTCGTCAAGGTCAACCCGGGAACCGTGACGGTCGGCAATTTGAGCTCCGTGAACGATGAAAGTTATTTCATCATGACTAAGCCCGTGACGCAAAAGCAGCTCTCTAACCTGATCGGGGAAGCGACCGGCGAGAACGCGGCCATTTCCGTGCCTTTCGAAAGCATAGGAAAAGTCCTTAATAAACTCTCCAAAGAAAATCCCGATGTTGTTTTCTCGCTGCCTTCCGCCAAGCAGTGGGACTTTGCTTTCCTCTCGGGAAAGATCAACGAGAACGAACAGCCGATCTGCTGGGAGTGGGCCACTATGAACGGCAGCAGCTCTTATACCTGGCGCGGCAGGATCTGGCACATTATGGAGCTGTATGAGGAAGCCGAGAAGGAAAGGAACACGGACGCGATCCAGAGCGACCTGAGCTTCCGCATAGCGTTTAAGGAGACAAAGCCCGGCAAGTGACATCACTGATCATTACTTCCCGTCAGAAAAAAATAAGCCCCTCTTGATTTTACTTCGTAAAAAAATCTTGAGGGGTTTATTTTTTTCCTGACGGAAAGAATAAACGCGAAGGTTGTCGCATACCCCCCGCTCACGGACTACGCGTGCATGGCCTTGATTAGCGTCCTCCGTGAGTTCGCTAAGGGGTATGCGCCGACCTTCGCGGCGTCTATTCTATTCTTTAGGCTTAGCGAAGGCTTTGTCGATAACTTCTTGGGGGACTTTTTCGGTGAAGGAGCTGACGATGGGCACCACCGCGAAGGGGACGATGATGGAGATCATGGAGCAAAGGGTGGAGGGCAGGTTCGTGAGCGCGATCAGGATCATCTGCAAACCAAGGCCGCAAATGATGCCGGACAAAGCGCCCGCTTTGGTCGTGCCTTTCCAGTAAAGTCCCAGAAGATAGGGAGCGATGAAAGCTCCGCCCACGGCGCCCCAGCTTAAGCTCATAAGGTCAACGATGAACTTGCTGTCGGAGTGGGCGATCACATAAGAGAGCAGAAGGAATATGGCGCTCATGATGCGCATCAGGGTGACCGTGGTGTTTTCGGAGGCTTCCTTGTTGACGATGCCTTTGTAGAAGTCGATGGTGACGGTGGAACTTGAGACCAGAACAAGGCTGGAAAGCGTGCTCATGGAAGCGGAGAGGATGAGCAGTAAAAAAAGCGCCATTAAAGGAGCGGGCAGCCAGTCCTTCAGCATGATGGGGACCAGGGTGTCGTAAACGCCCTTGGCGTCAGGGAGCCCTGCCTTGAAGTAGAGGTGCGTCATGGCGCCCGTGAAATAGGCGGCGCAGCCGATGATCATGGCGAAGATGGTGGTGATGACCGTGGCCTTGAAGATCACTTTCTCGCTTTTGATGGCGTAGTATTTCTGGATCATCTGAGGAAGGCCCCAGGGGGCGAAAGACGTCATCATCACGGCGGAAGCCAGCGTTATCCAGCCGAAGGTGGAGACGGGCGTGTGCTCAATTCTGGCGGCGGTGATGTTCTGGAAAACGTGAGCCCAGCCGCCTCCCTTGTTGGCGAGAAGGCACATGATCAGAATGGAACCGGCCAGCATGATCATACCCTGGATGAAGTCGGTCAAAGTCATGGCAAGGTAACCGCCCAGCATAAGGTAGATGGCGGCCACGCCGGTCATGAGCCAAAGGGCGACTTCATAGGGAATGTTGAAGTTTTCCACGAAAAGATATCCCAGTCCTTTGTAAACGGAAGCGGAATAGGGGACGAGGAAAATGAAAATGATTATGGCCGCGAGCGGCTTCAGGTAAGGGGCCGCGTAGCGTTCGCAGAAGAAGCCCGGCATGGTCATGGCGCCGAGGTTCTGCGTCATGCGGCGCGTCCTCTTCGCCAGAACGATCCAGGCCAAAAGCGCGCCGAAGATAGCGTTGCCGACGCCGATCGACATGGCTGGGTATCCGAATTTCCAACCTAAGCTTCCCGCGAATCCGATGAAGATGACGGCGGAGAAATAGCTGGTGCCGTAGGAAAAGGCGGAGATCCAGGGACCGACGTTGCGGCCGCCCAGGAAGAAGTCCTCGAGGTTTTTGGTCCGGCGCATGGCGTAAACGCCGGTGGTGACCAGAAGGATGATGAAAGCGACTAAAAGAATGGTTGTTAAAGACGACATTTTTAATTTTCCTTGGGACGATTATCAACAACTCTGGCGGCTTTGCCGGTGAAGCGCTCGATGGACTGCGGCTGGACCAGGTCAACTTCGAAGTGGATGCCGGTGTAGGAGCGGATGGTCTCCTCCAGATTGGTCTTCAGCATCTGCATCTCACTCATCTTGTCCGAGAAGAAGGCGGGGCTCATCTCGACCTGAACCACGGAGCGGTCCAGCGAGCCCGGACGGTCAAGGACGATGAGGAAGTTCGGGGTGACGTCCTTGCACTGCAGAAGGGCCTCTTCAACCTGGCTCGGGAAGACGTTGACGCCCCTTATGATCAGCATGTCGTCGGAGCGGCCTTTTATCCTGCTCATTCTCTTGGTTGTCCTGCCGCAGGGGCAGGGGGAATCTTTCACGATATAGGCCAGGTCCCTGGTGCGGTACCTTATCATCGGCATAGCTTCCTTGTTGAGGGGCGTGATGACAAGTTCTCCCAGCTCGCCTTCGGGCACGGGCTCCAAAGTTTTGGGATCGAGGCATTCCACCAGGAAGTAGTCCTCCTGGATGTGCATGCCGGTGTGGTAGACGCACTCGCCGGAGATGCCGGGCCCTATGACTTCCGAAAGCCCGTAGTTGTTGCAGGTGTTGACCTGGAGCCTATCCTCGATGTAGAGGCGCATCTCTTCCGTCCAGGGCTCGCTGCCGAGGAAGGCGACTTTCAGATTCAGGCTCTCTCTGGGGATCTTCTCGTCTTCCATGTACTCGATGAGCCTCAAGGCGTAAGTCGGGGTGCAGACTAAGAGCTCGGGCTTGAGGTCCTGCAGAAGCGTGAACTGTCTCCTGGTGTTGCCGCTGGCGGCCGGGATAATGGAGGAGCCGATCTTCTCAAGGCCGTAGTGCAGCCCGAAGCCGCCGGTGAAAAGGCCGTAGCCGAAACTGATCTGGGCGGTGTGACCCGGGCGGGCGCCGCCGGAATAGAGAAAGCGGGCCACCATGTCGGACCACATCTCCAAATCGTTTTTCGTGTAGGCGACGAAGGTCGGCTTTCCGGTGGTGCCGGAAGATCCGTGGAAGCGCAGAACTTTTTCCTTGGGGACCGCCATGAGGCCCAAGGGATAGTTTTCCCGCATGTCGGTCTTGGTGGTGAAGGGCAGATATTTTACGTCACTTACGCTTTTGATGTCCTCGGGGCCTATGCCCAGTTCCTTGAATTTTTTGGCGTAGAAGGGGACGTTTTGGACCCTTTTCACGGTCTCTCTCAGTCTCTGGACCTGAATACTTTCGATCTCATCCCGGGAAAGGCACTCCGACTTGTCCCAGATCTTGTTTTCCAGTTTCATTTTTTATGGCTCTATTTGTTGGTGTTGAAAAGTTCTTGCGAGCTCAAGACGCAGAATCCGTTGGAAACGAGTTTGGAATAGGCTTTCTCAGTGTCGCTCACGCGGTAGAGGAAGATGTGGCGGTTGGCGAAGGCGTAGACGTACTCAACGTTGATGTTTCCCTTGTTAAGGATCTCAGCGACGTGTGCCAAACGTCCCGGCTGATTGTCGATCCTGACAGCCAAAACGTCGGCGATGTTGACGATGAAGCCGGCTTTTTCAAGCAGCTGCTTGGCGGCTTCCGCGTCCTCGACGATCAGCCTCAAGATGCCGAACTGGGCCGTGTCGGCCAAGGTTAGGGTATAGATGTTCACTCCGGCTTCGCCCAGCGTATTGCAGATGCTGTAGACGTTTCCGGGCTTGTTCTCCAAAAAGAGGGAAAGCTGTTTTACGGTTTCCATGAACCTTCTCCTTTGGTTAGAAAAAATAAGTTTCTAATCTTATATGATAGCATACCGGGCAAGAGGGGGTGCCTCCTGCCCGGTATGAAGAATGGAGATGAGCGTCAAGCTCAGTTGTTCCTGAGATCTGTGACGCGCTTGGCTTTGCCCATGGAACGCTCGAGGCTTCCGGGCTCCACGGGAGTGACCGTGACGGCCAGACCGATTATGCTCTTGATGGCATTGCCGATCTTCTTCTGGATGGTCTCGATGGAGCGGATGGTGTCGCCGAAGAGCTCGGGGGCCAATTCCACCTGCACTTCCAGGGTGTCGAGGTCGCCGTGGCGCCTGACCACGATGTGGTAGTGCGGCTGGACGCCGGGGATCGTAAGAAGCGCTGCTTCGATCTGACTTGGGAAGACGTTGACGCCCCTGATGATGAGCATGTCGTCGTTGCGGTGGTCGATGCGCTTGATCCTTCTTATCGTGCGGCCGCATTCGCAAGTGCCTTTCACGATAACGGAGATGTCCCTGGTGCGGTAGCGCAGCATGGGCATGCCGAACTTATTGAGTGTCGAGATGACCAGTTCGCCTTCCGTGCCGTCGGGCAGCGCCTCGCCGGTCTCGGGATCGATTATTTCGGGATAGAAGAGGTCCTCGAAGATGTGTAGGCCGCTGCGGGCGGGGCAATCCATGGCCACGCCGGGGCCACTGATCTCGGTAAGCCCGTAGATGTCCCAGGCCTTGATGCCGGATTCAGCTTCGATCCTCTGGCGCATCTCGTTGGTCCAGGGCTCGGCGCCGAAGATGCCGTGTTTCAATTTCATTTTCTTAAAGTCGTAGCCCAGCTGTTTGGCTTTCTCGATGATGTGGAGGAAGTAGCTGGGGGTGCAGCTTATGCAGGTCACGCCGAAGTCGCTCATCAGTTTGATCTGGCGTTCGGTGTTGCCGCTGGAGATGGGCAGCACCGTGGCTCCCAAGCCCTCGGCG
>JAFSWV010000071.1 GCA_017444325.1 bacterium
CTCACCCTGTCGGCGCCCACGCCCACGAACATTTCGACGAAGTCGGAGCCCGTGATCGAGAAGAAAGGCACGCCCGCCTCGCCGGCGATAGCTTTGGCGATCAAAGTCTTGCCGGTGCCCGGAGGCCCGACCAGGATGACGCCCCTCGGAATACGCGCGCCGATACGGGTGAATTTATCGGGGTCTTTCAGATAATCGATAAGCTCTTTGGTCTCTTCTTTCGCTTCCTGGCAGCCAGCGACGTCTTCGAAAGTGATCTTCAGCTCTCCGGGATCGCTCTTCCTGGCGCGGCTGCGGCCGAAATCCTGGGCCATGCCCATATTGTTTCTGGACAGCCTGTTGAAGAAGAAATAGCCCAGGGCGAAAAGCAGAACTATCGGGAGGACGAAGGAGACGATGCCCCACTTCGGGGCTTCCTTCAGCGTATAATCGACGCCCTTGTCGCGCATCGTGCGGAGCCTCTCGGCCTCGACTTCAGGATTGTTCGTGACCGTCGTCTTGAAGGTCACGCTCTTCGTCCCCTGCGGCATCTCCGCCAGCTGCTTTTTAAGGCCTTCCGGAAGTTCGCCGATCTCTTTGACGTCCAGTTCGCCGGTGACGTTGACACTGCCTTCCCTGGCGACCACGGACTTCACGCAGCCCAAGGCTATGACTTCGTCAAATTCGGAAGTGGAGAGCGTCACCGCTCCGGCGCCGCCCATGCCGAAACGCTGCAGAAGCAGCATCACGCCGACAAGCACGGCGATCCAGATCAGGCTCGGCCTCCAGGCCGCGAAACCGCCTCCCGGTCTTTTTTTCCTGTTTTCTCCCATATCACTTGCTCAAGAGTTCCAAAGCCTTCATGTACTTGTTCCTGGTCTCGGTGACGACCTCGGGCGGCAAAGGAGGAGCGGGCGGCTCGTGGTTCCACTTGATCGCGTTGAGGTAGTCGCGCACATACTGCTTGTCGAAAGAAGGCTGGGATTTGCCGGGGCAGTAAGATTCGGCGGGCCAGAAGCGCGAGGAGTCCGGAGTGAGGACTTCGTCGCAATGGATGATTTCGCCGTCGCAGACGCCGAACTCAAACTTCGTGTCGGCTATTATGATGCCTTTCTCCTTGGCGTAGGCGCTGGCGCGGGAATAGATGTAAAGGGAAAGATCCCTAAGCTGGCTCGCGGCCTCGAAGCCGACGATGTCCGCCATACGGTCGAAGTCGATGTTCTCGTCGTGGCCGGCGTCAGCCTTGGTGGAAGGCGTGAAGATCGGCTCAGGCAGTTCGGAGCATTCCAGCAAACCTTCCTGGATCTTCTTGCCGCAGACCGTGCCGGACTTCTTGTATTCGGCGAAAGCGCTTCCCGCGAGATAGCCTCTCACAACGCACTCCACAGGGAAGATCTGGGCTTTTTTGACGACCATGGCGCGGCCTTCAAGGTATTCCTTGTAGGGCGTAAGCTTAGGATACATCTTGCAAACGTCGCCCGTGATGTAATGGTTCTTGACTTTGTCGCCGAAGAATGAGAACCAGAACTCGGAGAGCCCCGCCAAAACTTTGCCTTTGTCCGGAATAAGCGTCGGCAGAATGGAGTCGAAAGCGGAGATACGGTCGGTCGCCACGAAAAGAAGATTGTCGCCGAGGTCGTAAATTTCCCTGACTTTGCCGGTCTTCAGAAGAGGATATTCGTTGATCTTTACAGTTTCCATAAGATTTTCCTTAATTTTTTATTTACATTTTTTCCGGAGCGGAGATCCCGAGGATGTCGAGCCCGCATTTGATAGCGTTCCTAACGACGGACAGAAGCGCCAGTCTCGCCGTGCAGAGATCTTTGTCCTCGACGAGGATCTGCGCGGCGTTGTAGTAATGGTGGAAAGCTTCCGCCAGTTTTTCCAGATAACCTGTGAGTCTGTGCGGCTCGCAGAGCTCGGCGGCTTTCTCGACCGTATCCTTCATCGTGCCCAATAGCTTTATTAGCTCCTGTTCGGAAGGATCGCTGAGAAGCTCCGCCTTGATCTCTTTTTGCGCAAGAGATTCAGCCGTCACCTCCGCCTTGCGGAAGATGGAGGCGATCCTGGCGTAAGCGTACTGGATGTAGAAGACCGGGTTGTCCGGCGACTGCTTTTTCGCCAGCGCCAGGTCGAACTCCAGATGGCTTCCCAGTCTTCTCATGACGAAGAAATATCTCACGGCGTCCACGCCCACGTCGTCCATCAGTTCGTCCAGCGTAACGTAGTTCGCCTTCCTGGTTGACATCTTGACCGCTTCGCCGTTAGAGAGCAGCGTCACGAACTGATAGATCGCGACCGTCACCTTGTCAACGTCGTAGCCCAGGGCCTTCAGGCAGGACAGAACGTCCGGGTACTGCGCGATGTGGTCCGCGCCGAAGATATCCACGATGCGGTCGAAGCCGCGCTCGAATTTGTCTCTGTGGTACGCAATATCGGGCAGCCTGTAGGTCGGCTCGCCGCTCGACTTGACGAGCGCGCGGTCTTTCTCCGCGCCGAACTGACTGGCCTTGTACCAGACGGCGCCGTCAGCTTCATAGCTCAAGCCCTTCGCGGCTATGAGGTCCAGCGTCTCCTTGATGCGGCCGGAGTCGTAGAGGCTGTGCTCGTTGAAATAGACGTCGTGGTTGACGCGCATCTTCTTCAGGCTGTCCTTTATCATGGCGAAGGTCGCCCTCACGGCGTATTCCTTGAAGGTCTTCAGTTCGTCCGTGTCCTTCAGGGAATCGCCGAAATCTTTCAATACTTCTTTGGCGATGTCAACGATGTATTCGCCCTGGTAGCCGTTCTCCTCAAGCTGTTCGTCGCTGCCAAGGAGCTGGCGGTAGCGGCACCTGACGGAGCGGGCCAGCACGTTCATCTGGTTGCCGGCGTCGTTGAAGTAATATTCTTTCGTGACGTCGTAGCCGACGGCCGCGAAAAGGCGCGAGATGACGTCGCCGACCGCCGCGTTGCGGCCGTGTCCGACCGTCAAAGGTCCGGTGGGATTGGCGGAAACGTACTCTACGTCCACGGTCTTGCCCTTGCCGATGTCGGAAAGGCCGATCTTTTCGCCGCTCCTAAAGAGCGCCATGAAGGCGGAGCTCTTGGCGTCGCCCAAAAGCTTCACGTTGATGAAGCCCGGGCCGGCGACCTCGAATTTAAGGTCGCTTCCGCAATTCGCGTTGCAATATTCCGCCAGCTTCCCGGCCAATACAGCCGGGGCCTGCTTAAAGGCTTTGCTCGATATGAGCGCGGCGTTGGTCGTGAAGTTGCCGTGCGTCGTGTCCTTTGGTACCGTGATGACAACGGGCGGGAAAGTTGCTTCCACGCCTTCCGCTTTGGCGACTTCAGACCTCGCCTGCTCTAAAAGTGCTTTTATTTTTTCCTGCATAAGCTTCCTTATTTCAAACCGTGGCTTCCGGGTTTGACCGCCGTCGTCCCCGCTTTGCAAAGAGGACAGTCGCTGGGATCGTAAGTTTCCACCGTCAGCGTTTCCAGGGCGCGGTACGGCGCGTCGAACTCAACTTTGCCGCCGCTTCTGTCGATAATGGAGGTGTAGCCGACGACGTTGGCGCCCTTACTTCTCAGCATCGCGCCGACTTCCTTGGCGGAGCCGCCAGTCGTGCAGACGTCTTCGCAAATGAGAACGCGCTCGCCCTCTTTCACCGCAAATCCGCGCCTCAAGGTCATCGCGCCGTTTTCCCTTTCGGAGAAGATGGAGCGGCAGCCGATGGCTCTCGCCACTTCCTGGGCGATGATGACGCCGCCCATGGCGGGTCCGACCACCACGTCGATTTGCATATCTGAGAATTTCTTCGCTATAGCCGCACCCAGTTCCTCAGCGATCTTGGGATACTGAAGGATCTTGGCGCACTGCAAATAACGGTTGCTGTGCAAACCGGAGCTCAGGATGAAGTGTCCTTCCAAAAGCGCTTCGCATTTCAAAAAAGTGGCGATGACGTCCATAAGTGCTTCCTTATTTTTTCGTGAATAATATTTTTATTTATTTATTTTAGCCTTTTTCCCATTTTTTAGCGCCAGAAGTTCCCCTATCAGCGCTTCAACCGCTTCCTCGGGGCTTACCCTTCTTATTGCCTTGCCTTTGGAGAAGAGCAGGAAGTAGCCTTTCCCGCCGGCTAATCCGGCGTCCGCGGCCGAAGCTTCGCCCGGTCCGTTGACGACGCAGCCCATGACGGCGACCTTGCAGTCGAAAGATCTCAGCTCCTTGTCGGCTTTCAGGGCGCGTCCCACTTTTTCGGCCACTTTTTCCAAAGCGACCTGAGTCCGGCCGCAAGTCGGGCAGCTGACCACTTCCGGGCCATACGGCCTGATATTCAAAAACTGCAGAAGTTTCCTGCCGGCTTCCGCTTCCTTTTCCACGGGACCCGTGATCGAGATCCTCAAGGTATCGCCGATGCCGTTCAGAAGTAGATGCCCAAGTCCGGCGCCCGACTTCAGGAGCGCGTCCTCGACCGTCCCCGCCTCCGTTATTCCGATATGCAAAGGATAGTCGCAGTTCTCGTGCAAAAATTCATAAGCCCTGACAGTCTCCGCTACGTTGGTGGCCTTGACGCTCAAAACGATGTCCCGGAAACCGAATCTCTCCAGAAGCTTCGCCTCGTCAAGGGCGTGACGCCCCATGGCGCTGCCAAGAGACAGTTTCCCGGAGAGGATCTTTTTCTTAACGTCCTCTCTCAGGCTTCCGGAATTAACGCCGATCCTAATGGGGACATTCTTTTCCCCTGCCGCCTCGGCGACCAGCTTCACTCTTTTGCTGTCGCCGATATTGCCGGGATTGATCCTCAGCTTCGCTATGCCCGCTTCCAGCGCAGCAAGCGCAAGACGGTAGTCGAAGTGAATGTCCGCGATCAAAGGAACGGGAGACTTGGCGA
>JAFSWV010000072.1 GCA_017444325.1 bacterium
CAACGACTCCGTCACAAAGTCGAAGTTCGACAACCTCTACGGCTGCCGTGAATCCTTAACCGACGGCATCAAGCGCGCCACCGACATCATGCTGGCCGGCAAAACTGTCTGCGTCTGCGGCTACGGCGACGTAGGCAAAGGCTGCGCGCAGGCTATGCGCGGGCAGGGCGCCAGAGTGCTCGTCACCGAGATCGACCCCATATGCGCGTTGCAGGCCGCTATGGAAGGTTACGAAGTGACTACCGTCGAGGACGCCCTCGACAAAGCGCAGATATTCGTGACCGCGACCGGCAACTGCCACATCATTACGTTAGAGCACATGCAGAAGATGAAAGACCAATCGATCGTCTGCAACATCGGCCACTTCGACAACGAGATCGAAATGGACAGATTGGAGAAGTGCCCGGGTATCAAGACCTACAACATCAAACCGCAGGTGGACGGCTGGATCTTCCCGGACGGACACACCATCTTCGTTTTGGCCGGCGGACGCCTCGTCAACTTAGGCTGCGCCACCGGGCATCCCTCCTTTGTGATGTCCAACTCCTTCACAAACCAGTGCCTCGCGCAGCTGTCGCTCTGGCAGGAGAAGCACGAGATCGGCGTGACAATGCTGAACAAGAAATTGGACGAGGAAGTCGCCAGACTCCATCTCAAAAAGCTGGGCGTCAAGCTGACGAAATTAACCAAAGAACAGGCAGATTACATCGGCGTCCCCGTTGAGGGTCCCTACAAGAGCGATTTCTACCGTTACTGATTTTTTGCGATGCCGTCTTTTTCCCAGGAATACCTTGAAAGAGTCAAGACCGCCAATCCCATCCAGGATGTGATCGGCGAGCGCATCGCTTTGACCAAGAACGGCAAGAATTTCAAAGCCTGCTGCCCTTTCCACAATGAAAAGACGCCTTCCTTTTTCGTTACGCCGGACAGAGGCATCTTCAAGTGCTTCGGCTGCGGCAAAGGCGGCAACGTCTTCCAATTCCTGATGGAATACGAAGGGTTGTCCTTTCCGGAGTCCGTGATCAAGCTGGCGGAAAGAGCGAACATTCCTCCGGAAGACGGAGCGTCCTTCGGCGACAAGGAAAAAGCGGAGTTGGCCTTCCGCCAGAATCATCTGAAAAGGCTGGCGAAGATCAATCTGACCGCCCTGGACTTTTTCCAGCGCAGCCTCGCCTTGGGTGCCGGCAAAGAAGCCAGGGAATATCTCGAGAACCGCAAGGTCTCACAGGATGCGATAAGAGCCTACCGCATCGGCTTCGCCCCTGATTCCTGGGACGAACTGTGCACGCTTCTCAGGAAGGAAGGCTTCCGCGACGAGGAGATCATAGCAAGCGGGCTTGCCCTTCCGAGTCAGGAAGGCAAAGGCTGCTACGACAGGTTCCGGAAAAGAGTGATGTTCCCCATCTGGGACCACGCCGGGACATTAGTCGCGTTCGGCGGCCGCGCCATCGACGGTTCGGAACCGAAATACCTCAACACCGCCGAGACTGAGATCTACAACAAGAGCAAGGTGCTCTTCTCCCTCAACTTCGCCAAGAATCCCATTGCCGAACTGAAGAAGACGGCCATCCTCTGCGAAGGTTACCTCGACGTCGTCATGCTGGCGCAAAACGGTTTCGTGAACGCCATCGCTTCCTGCGGCACCAGTTTGACCAAAGAGCAAGCCCGCCTCATCAAGCGTTTCGCCGACACCTGCCTCATCTGCTACGACGGCGACTCAGCCGGGCAGCACGCCGCTTTGCGCGCCATTCCTTTGCTGTCCGAAGCGGGGCTGAAAGTTTATGTCATTCCTCTGAAGGAAAACGAGGACCCCGACTCCTTCCTTAAGAAATACGGGAAAGCTGCTTTCGAGAAGCTGCTGACGGAAAGGCTTTCAGCTTTCGCTTTCGCCATGCAGTGTTCCGCAAGCGAAAAAGACATGGACGATCTTCAGGAGCGCTACGCTGTCTGCCTTGAGATGTTCCCCTACCTATTGAGCGCCGGAAGCGTTGGCCTGCAGCAGGAATTGATTAAAGAGCTTTCGGATTTCACGCGCGTTCCCGTCTCCTCCATAAATCTGGACTTCGCCGCCTATCAGAAAAAACAGAAAGATCCCCTGAAGCGCGGCGGAAAAAGAGAAGTAGTAGCGCCGGAACTCAAAGAGGCCGCGCCTCCCGAACTCATGGCCTCAAGCGCGGAGAAACTTTTGATCGCCTTGATCTTCAGTTTCGGAGAAGCCATGGATTACATCTTCGCCAACCTTGAGCTGGAGGCTATCGGCAATCCGCTTCCGGCCTCCCTGGCCTTCAAGGCCCGGGAGCAAAAAAGGAACGGCGAATGGAAGGGCTTCGACAACTTCCTGCTCTCTTGCGACGACGTCGCCAGGGATTTCTTAACCGACGCCATGGTCTCGGTTCCCCTGCCGGAAAAAGAGGAAGGCCAATTCTGGAAGCGTTCCTGCGACGACTGCATCAGGGCCGTCAAGGAAGCGCACTATAAAGGCGAGCTCGCCCGCCTGAAAGACAGGATGAAAATGACCAACGATCCGGAAGTCCTCAAGGGACTTTTGGAAAAGTCCAAACTATACAACGAAAAACTGCGCGGCGTCAACCGTGTTAGAACTTTTAACTCCATGGCCAAAGAAAGAAAAGATGACGAACAGACAGATTAAACTAGCCGTATTTGCCGCCGTAATAATTGCCCTTGGCTTGACCTCCATACCTAAAGCCGACGAAGCCCAGGTCCCCAGGATCGACCAACTTGAGGGCGAGCATCTTTCCGGGATGATGGTCTTCACCATGCAGCAGCACCTGAAGCATCACCAACCTTCCCCTGGGATCAACATCAACACGCTTTCCAATTTCGTCAACACGCTTGATCCGGCGCGCATTTTCCTTCTATCCAACGAGGTCGCGCAAATTCACGCCCAGAGATTGAGAATGCTGACAGCTTTCCGGGACAACCGCTGGGATTTCGTCACCAACTTCTATCAGAGCGTCTTCATGCCCAACGTCAGGGCCTCTTATGATTACGCTGTCAGGATCCTCTCCGACACGAACTACGTCCCCGACACTTCCCTTAAGATCCCCGTGGACGTCAAACCCATCGACTTTCCTGTCACGCCTGAGGAAAGGGACAAATACCTTGAGAGCACGCTAGCCTATCAGGTCGCCTTCATGGAATCGATGGGCGAAGCCAGAAGCAACGCCTGCCAGAAAGTGATTAAGCGCCGTGAACGCATTCTGAAATATTTTTCCGAGATGGACTATCACGAGCAGTTTGGCCTCTTCATGAACGCATTCTGCACGGCGCTGGACCCGCACACAAGCTATTTCCCGCCGGATGACATGGAAGATTTCAACATCAGCATGTCGCTTTCCCTGGAGGGCATCGGCGCTACGCTAAAAAGCGACGACGGCTACGTCGTCATTTCCGAACTCACTCCGGGAAGCCCGGCCGACAAATGCGGAAAACTCAAACCCGGCGACAAGATCATCGCCGTTGCCCAGGGCGAGAACGGCGAATTTGTGGACGTCGTCGATATGGAGCTGCGCGACGTGGTGAAACAGATCCGCGGCAAGAAAGGTACCACCGTCGTGTTGCGCATACTGAGAAAAACCAAAAAAGGCATAAAGAATTTCGACCTCCCCTTGGTCAGGGATAAAGTCAAACTTGAAGATCAGGGGCCCAGGATGGAAATAGTCGATATTTCGCGCACCAACGGTTTGTCGCAAGCCAAGAGCGTCAAAGTTGCCGTGATCGATCTCCCCTCTTTCTACCTCGACTCGGAAAGCAAGACGCTGTTTGGGGACTTCGACCACTCCGCAGTCGCAGACGTCCGGCGCTTGCTCATTTCCTGCAACACGCAGAAAGTTGACGGCGTGATCCTTGACCTTCAGCGCAACGGTGGCGGCATTCTCGACGAAGCCGTAAACATGGCCGGCCTTTTCTTGAAACGCGGCAACGTCGTTTTGACCAAGTATTCACGCGGCGACGTTCAGATCCTGAACGACAAGAACCAGAGCATAACTTATTTCGGGCCGCTCATGATAACGACGAGCAGTTTGACAGCCAGTGCCGCCGAGATCGTCACCGGCGCCCTGAGATCGTACAATCGCTGCCTCGTTGTGGGGCAATCACAAAGCTATGGAAAAGGCTCAGTCCAGCAGATAATCCCCCTGACGGGAAGGCTTGGCGCCCTTAAGATAACCAGAGGACTTTACTACATTGCGAACGGCATCTCGCCGCAGTTCGACGGCATCAAATCCGACATCGTTTTGCCCAGCAACTTGGACGCCGTGGAACTGGGCGAACGCTATCTCCCCTGCGCCCTCTCCGCTCCTAAGATCGACTCCCATCTTTCCCTTGAATCGACCACAGGCCTCGGCGTCTGGACGCCCATAACGACCAATCTCATAAACCGCCTCAGATTTGCATCCGCCTCACGAGTTGCCAAAAGCGAAGCGTTCTCCGACATCAAGAAGTTCATAGAAAAATCCGAAGACGAGCGCAAGAGAGTTTACATCTCGATCAAGGAACTTTTGGAAGACAACGACAAGTCCAACGAGCTGGGAGAAGATGACGACGAGACCGAGGATGAAGTTTCCGAAGAGGTTGCCGAGGAAGATGACGACGACGAACCCGAGGCCGTTCCCGAAGAAGACTCGAGCCAGGCCATGACCAAGACGCAAAAAGAGATCGCGAAGCTCTCCCGCCGCCAGCACTCCGTCACCAACAACATCCTGATCCAGGAATCTTTGCAGATAATGGGCGACTGGCTCATGCCGGACACCGTCAAATAAAGATGCTGACCCACACTTTCCTACATATTCCCAGAAAAGGAAAAGGCTTCTGCCGCCTGATGTCGTCGCATGAACTCGAGGACTGGCGCAGCGTGCTTGCTTGGGATCCCTGTGAAAAAGAAATGAAGAAAGCGGAGGAAATAAAGGCCGCCGCCAGGGAATCCCTCGAGCACCTCGAGGACAAAGACCTTTGCTTCTTTACCGAAAAACTCCCGCCTTCCGAGACCTGGCGCCTTTTCCCCTACTTCAGGGACAGCGTCTGCTACTTAGACATCGAAACGACCGGGCTTGGCAAAGGATTAGACTACACGACGGTCGCGACGATCTACGACGGGCACGACATTCAGGTCTTCACTCACGGAAAAAACATGGATGATCTTCCGGAGGCTTTGGAGAACTACAAGATCTGCGTCACCTTCAACGGAAAATGTTTCGACCTGCCTTTCTTGAGAAGCGAATTCGGAAGAGACTTCCCGCTCTGCCAGATCGATCTCAGGTACGTCTTCGCGAGCTTGGGAATGAAGGGCGGGCTTAAAAAGCTTGAGAAATATTTCGGGATCAGCCGCGGAGAATGGACCGACCTCGACGGCTACGCCGCCGTCATTCTCTGGAATTGGTACGAAAACGGCATGAAAGGCGCCCTGGAGACGCTCACCGCCTACAATATTCTCGATACGGTCGATCTGGAAAAGCTGATGTGCCTCGCCTACAATTTGAAAGTCCGAGAGGAATGCGGCGGAGACGAGCTTCTCCTCGATATGCCAAATGAAGTCGATATCCCCTACGCGCCGAATCCCGCCGTCATCAGAAAGGCCCTTGCGGTGACGCACCGAGCCGGAGGATACTATTGATGGACATCCCGAGACTTCTGATAGCCAACATGCAGGGCGAGATCATCGATTGCCCGGAACTGGCCTGGCAGGGCGTAGCCGGACCGGACTTCTCGCTTCCGGAAAACTGGATACCCTTGCCGCCAGGCAGCGAGATCTTCACGCTTCCCGGAAGGCTGCCCGTCGGCCTTGACGAAACTACTGGCGAAGTGACGGTGCTTGAAAATTATTACGACGAGCCGGTGCAGGCCGTGGCGGCTTTCATCGCGCCAGGCTACACTTCGCTCATGCGCCCCGCCTTCGAAAGAACGCCCGGCGCGCCTATCCTTCCGCTCTACTGCTACACGGCCGTAGGCTGGCTGAACGACCAGTTCGTCGTTCCCGCCGTAAGGATAGACAAGGACAAGAGGCAGGACTGCAAGACCTTCAACGAAAAGAAAATTTTGCAGGGTGCGGCGCGCATAAAAAAGGTTTACAAGAACAACCGCCTGGCCCAGCATTTGATGGACAACTGCTGCCTGACCTACCGCTGCCCGGCGGCAAGAAACTACGCCCTCGGGCGCTGGGAAATGCCTTTGCCTACGAGCAGGGCCTGCAACAGCCACTGTCTGGGCTGCATCTCCTTCCAGCCCGGCGACCACGTCTGCGCCTCGCAGAACCGCATCGCATTCACACCGACCGCTGAGGAGATCGCGCAGCTGGTATTGGATCATTTCGCCAGCGCGAAAAAGCCCATCGCCAGCTTCGGCCAGGGCTGCGAAGGCGAACCTTTGACGGAATATAAAGTCATTTCCGAAAGCATCAAGATCATAAGGAGGAAAACTCCCTACGGCACGATAAACTTGAACACCAACGGCGGAATGACGCAAGCCCTGGAAAAAGTGATAGACGCCGGTCTCGACAGCGTCAGGATCTCCCTGAATTCCGCCAGGCCGGAATATTACGAAGCCTACTGCCACCCTGCCTTCACCTTTGACGACGTCATGGCGTCCATCAGGTTGGCGAGGGAAAGAGGCGTTTTCGTCTCCCTGAATTATTTCGTCTTCCCGGGCTTCACGGACCAGCTGAAAGA
>JAFSWV010000073.1 GCA_017444325.1 bacterium
ACGCGAACTCACGGAGGACGCAAATCACGGCCACGCTTGCGTTGTCCGTGAGCGTGGGTTATATGCTACGTGCGCACGGAGACTCCATTTGATAAAATAGTGAACGTAAATCAATCAACCCACGGAGGGGATAATAAATGAAAAAAGCACTAGTTTTGATCGCCATGTTTGCGGCTATGGGCGCCATGGCTGAGACTGCGGTATTGAGCACCGCTTACGGCGTTACGACTTTCACTGCCGACGGCGTCACCGGCTACAACACTTCCGGCGGCGCGGTGACCGGCGCCTTCGACGAGTATTCGTTCCAGGGTTCCGGCGAATCACCCTACGGCATCACCGTTTCCGGCGGCACGCACAAGATCGCTTTGACGGACGTGCAGATCGTTTCCAGCAACAGCTTCACTTTCGAGATCAATAGCGGCGCTGTGACGCTGGAACTCACTGGCAGCAACGCTTTCGTGTCCGGCGCCAGCTGCGGAATCCTGGTGGATCCGGAAGCCAAGCTCACCATTACCGGAGAAGGTTCAGTGACGGCTATCGCCACCGCGGAATTGGAAGACGGAAAATCCAACGGCTGCGCTGGCCTGGGCGGCTATGCTGGGGAAAACAGCGGAGCCATCACCATTGAGAGCGGCACTGTTTACGCCCGCGGCGCGGTTTATGCTTCCGGCTTGGGCGGCGGCGCCCACGGCATCGCTAACGTGACCATCAACGGCGGCCAAGTTTATGCTTTCGGCGGCAATTTCGCGGCCGGCATCGGCGGCGGCACGGGCTGGGAAGGCACGGCCGGCAAGATAACCATCAATGGCGGCTATGTCTATGCGGAAGCCAATAACGGCGCAGGCATCGGCTGCGGCGACGAAGGCGGTCACAACGACTATCCCGCCGGCACAGTCACCATCACGGGCGGCACCATTGAAGCTTACAGCATGGAAGGCGCGGGCATCGGCGCCGGCAACGGGCCTGGCGACAGCGGCAGAGGTCCGAAGGTCACCATCACGGGCGGCACCATCTACGCTTATTCCAGTCAGGGCGAAGAGATCGGCCAGGGCAAGAACCACTCCGAATGCCCGGATCTTGTCAACGCCAAAAATGAAAAAGTTTACAAAGTGACCATCTTCGGCGCCAAGCCGGAAGAGGGCGGCGTCTTCACCTGCACGGTCAAAAGGGAAGGCGACGAAAGCTTCTCCTACGTTTACGAGGGCGAAGGACATTCCATGACTCCGGATCTTTACTTCCATCTTCCCAACGGCGAATACACCGTGACTTGCGGAGAAAACGAATACGTTGGCACCGTTGACGGCGCCGACACCTCCTTCTTCAAGAAAGCCAGCGGTTCCGTAACGCTCTCCGTTGAGTATGGCGACGTTTTGTTCACTTCCTACGGCGTGGAAGGCTACACTGACTCAGGTTCTGCTGTCAAAGGCCTCTACGAGGAATATGAAGTAATAGGCACTAGCGTTGACCAATACGTCATCAACGTCAGCAGCGGCGTTCACAAGATCAAACTGAACCACGCTTTGGTCTCCACCACCAACGCCTGCGCCTTCAACATCGAGGCGGCTATCGTTGAACTGGAACTCACCGGCAGCAACGCTTTCGTGTCCGGCGGAGGCTGCGGCATCCACGTCGCCAAGAACGCTTCCCTTACGATCAGGGACGGAGGAGAAGAGGGTTCCGTAACGGCTATCGCCACCACGGGAGAAGATGCCAGTAGCTACGCCTGCGCCGGCATCGGCGGCGCCGAAAACGAAGCCAACGGCCCCATCGTCATCGAGAGCGGTTCCGTTATGGCCCAGGGCGCGCCCTATGCGGCGGGCATCGGCGGCGGCTCCCAGTCTCCCGCTGACGTAACCATCAAGGGCGGCGAAGTGTACGCCGTAGCCGGCGCCTACGGCGCGGGCATCGGCGGCGGCACCGGCTGGGGCGGCTACGCCGGCACTATCACCATCGAGGGCGGCTATGTGGCGGCCATGGCTTTCAACGGCGCGGCTATCGGCTGCGGCGACGAAGGCGGACATAACATTTATCCCGCCGGCACGATCAAAATCACCGGCGGCACCATCACGGCGGAAAGCGAAGGCGGCGCGGGCATCGGCGCCGGCTGCGGCCCGGAAGACAGCGGCCGCGGACCCAACATCTATCTGAGCAACTGCTCCGTTTACGCCCTCTCCGTCACCGGCATGCCTATCGGCCCGGGCACGGCCATGGGCGAATGCCCCGCTCCCCTTGACAAGGAAGGCGGCAAGGAAGTTTACGGCGCGATCCTGCCCGAGATCCTGCCCGACCAGGAGACCTACCGCACCATCTACGGCGTGAAGCTAAATGACACTTCCTTCGAATACACCTACTACGGCCGCGGGCACTTCATTGAAGAAGACCTCTTCTTCCCCTACGGCTCTCTGCAGTTCTTCCTGCCCAACGGCAGCTACGTGGTCCAGGGCGAAGACACCCTGCCCTACGGCGGCACGGTGAAGGACGCGGACACGACCTTCGAAGTCGTGCCGGAACCGGCCCTCGCGGCCCTTGCGCTCCTGGCCATGGCGGCCTTCCTCCGCAGGAAGTAAGCGCTCCCGCGCTCAACGCAAAAAGGCTCTCCTTCCCTGGAGAGCCTTTTTTGTTGCCATGATATTTGCAAGTTCAACTTGCAAATATCATGGAGATTATGATAATATAGTTGCGTCTAAAATAAGGAAGGAGTTTGTTATGATTCAACGCGAAATGACCAAAGTCATGAAAGCAAGAGCCAAGGAATATCCCGTTTTAACCGTCGTTGGCCCGCGGCAGTCAGGAAAAACCACCTTGGTAAGATCATGCTTCCCGAATTACAATTACGCCAACCTAGAAGATCCAGAGACTCGTGATCTGGCCGAATCAGATTACAAGCGGTTTCTATCGGCATACAAAACGCCATTGATAATCGACGAGATCCAAAGAGTGCCGAAACTGGCTTCGGCAATACAGGTCAAAGTGGACGAAAACAGAAGCAAAACCGGACAATATATTCTTACCGGTTCTCATCAGCCCGTGCTAAAACAGACAGTCACCCAATCTTTGGCCGGCAGGAGCGCTTTCCTGGAATTATTGCCCTTGACCTTCTCCGAACTATATAAAGGCAGGGACAAAAAAGAGGTTGACGTCGACGATCTGATCTTGACCGGAACGATGCCGGAATTGACAAAAGGGCGCATAAAACCGTCCGTGTATTACAAAAACTACGTTAATTCGTATATCGAAAGAGATGTCAGGCTCATTTCCAACATAGAGAACACTTCTTCTTTCAACCGCTTCTTAGTCCTGCTGGCCGGAAGGATCGGACAGCTTGTTAATCTCAACACTCTTTCCGGGGAAGTCGGCGTAAGCCACACTACGCTTAATTCCTGGCTTAATATTTTAGAAGCGTCTTTTATTGTTTTTCGCTTAGAGCCATATTATGCCAATATCGGGAAAAGACTTATTAAAACCCCAAAGATCTACTTTACCGAAACAGGACTTGCTGCCTACCTTTTGGGTATCAAAAATTCTGAACAAGTCAGCAGCCATCCGCTTAGGGGCAATCTTTTTGAAAATCTCGTTGCCGGAGATATCCTTCGTCACGAAAAAAACGCTGATAATGATGGGGACTTATTCTTCTTCAGGACCACGAACGGCTTGGAGATTGATTTGCTTCGCCTTTATAACGACAGTTTTCAACCAATAGAAATCAAATCGTCCATGACTTACAATCCCTCCTTGGAGAACTCCTTGGAGCGCTTTATGGACATTTTTCCTAAAGTTGTTAAACCGACGCTTATATATGCCGGAAAGAATATTCCTCCCGGAGACAAAAAGATCGAGTGGCGCAATTATCTTGATTTTAAGCTTTAAAAAAGGCTCAGAGCGATTTTGTTCGCTTGGGCTCGTCGGCGAGCCAGCGGGAGAGGATCTCGGCTTTTTGCGCTTCGGAGAGGGTGCAGCTTGGCAGCTCTTTGCGCAAACGGGGCAGGAGGGCCCCCAGCGAGGCCGCAAAGGCCGCTGAAATGTTCAGGCTCTCTACGAACCCGTACATCGGCAAAAAGGCCTTTAGATCGCATTCAGCTAAGCTTTCCTCCCCTACGCCCCTGTGCTCGTTGCCGAAAATGATGGCCAAGGGTTTGTCGAGGGGCAGTTCGGGAAGGGGGAAGGCTTTTTCCCCGTCCTTGGGGAGGGCGGTGGCGACGATGAGTCTGCCTTCCGAGCGGAGGCAGTCGAAGCACTCCTTGTGCGAGTGCCAGAATTTGAGGTCCAGCCAGCGCTCGCAGCCCTTGGAGATCTTGCGCTCCAGCTCAAATTTTTCGCTGGTGGTGATGATGTGTATCTCCTGGAGGCCGAAGGCTTCGCAGCTTCTAAGGACCGCCGCGAAATTATAGGGGTCGTAAACGTTGTCGAGGACGGGAACGCAGTAGTTCGTCCGGTCATCGAGGACCGCTTTTATCTTTTCCAGTCTTTCCGGCGTCATGCGCTATCTTTTGCGGGTGAAGAAGAAGGATCTTCTGTAGGTCCGGCCATCACGAGCTTTCACTTTGAGGTAGCAGGTCACCCGGATGTCGTCCTTGGGGGCTTTGAACACAAGCGTTCTGCCCTCCTGGCGGAACTGGGGATATTCTTTGTTGCAGCGGACCGTCAGTTCTCCGCCCTGCTTCCAGGCGTTCAGCAGCTCGTCGCTGAGCGTCAGGCGGCATTCTTTTCCGGGAGCGACGTTGCTGGCGCCGTCGCCGGGGGAGTCGAGGCGCGCGTCCGCGATAGGCTCGTTCAGCCAGGAGACGAAAGTGCTGAGCGCGGTGCTTTGGTTGACCTGGTAGCGGGAGAGGAGGTAGGGATCGCAGTCCTTGGAATTCTGCCCGGCGTTGACGGTGGTGGCGGTCTCATAGCCGGCTTTATCGAGGAGCTTGAAGCAGTCCTCGCTGTAGTAGCCGTAAGGGAAGCAGAAGTCAGTTACGTTTATTCCGGTCTTTTCCTCTATGACCTTTTTGGAGTCCGCGATCTCTTCTTTTATGCGGGCTTTGTAATTTCTGTCGCTTTCTTGTTTGTCGGGAGTGAGCTTCGGGTGCGTCATGGAGTGGCAGCCGACGGTATGCCCTCTTTTCGCCAGGGATTGGATCTGCTTCCAGTTCATGGCGGCGGAGCCGCCGACGAAGTCGGGATAGACGTAGAAGACGCCCCGGAAGCCGTATTTTTCCAAAAGCGGAACGGCGTTTTGGTACTGCGATTTCCAGCCGTCGTCGAAGGTAAGGATGACGCACTTTGGGGGAAGGCCTATTCTGCCGTCGCAGTAGTCGAGCCACTCGCTTGGCGAGATGGAGTAGTAGCCTTCCCGCTTAAGGTAGGAGAGCTCTTCCTCGAGCTTCGCTTTCGAGATGATCATGTCGCCGGACTTGTCGTTGCGGACCTGGTGGTACATGATGATGGGGATGGACGCGGGGCCGGAGCCTTTCTTGACTGCCGGCTGGGGAGGAGGCGGAGTAGGCGGGGGCGGTTCGGGCTCGGTCATTTGCTCGAGCTCGGCGGGCGCGACCTTGCGCTGCTCTAATTCGGAGAGGCGCTTGCTCTCTCTCGCCTTGGCTTCGCTTTCCATATAAGCGTCGATGGCGACCTGGGGCAATGTAACGCCCGGCGGAGGCGCCTCTGTCGAGGCGCAGCCGAAAAGCAAAAGGGCCGCCAGCGAGGCGGCCCAAGAAAGGAAGGTCGCCCGGCTCATTCTTTTATCCTCACCAGCCCGTCTTCTATCTCAATGAGGCGGTAGCCGCCGAGGTCTTCTTTCGTCCCGTCGGAGAGCGTCACCGCTTCCGGGCAGGAGAGGGCTTCCGTTTCGCCGACCAATTTTGCCCGGCCGCCCTTGAATTCGGCGCTTTGTGACGCCGACAGGGCGACGTTCCCCTCGGAATAAAGAATGCCGCCGGACATGAGGAAATTGGCGCATTCAAGGCAGCCTCTCACCAAAGTCTTTTCGCCTTGCAGCAGGACGTTCTCGGAAACAAGGCCCGGGGCGCCTCCCGCGGTCTTCATTTCGGCTGCGCTGTCGCAGGCTTGGAAGTTTTGGCAGACGACGGTGTTCGCCAAACTTTCGGCCTGGAACACCGAATCGGTCATATAAAGGGAATTCTCGCAGAAGAAGGCGTTGGTGCAGTCCGACGAGATCGTAAAGCCGCATTGCTTAACGACGACGTTGGTCATGAAGTAGGCGCAGCCGGTCACGTTTATCACGGCGTTGGTGGCCTGCGTTATTCCCTGGACGGACAGGGCGTCGCCGAAGCCGTCGGGGGAAACGCTTGCGATTCCGTTGTAAAATTCGGCGGTCCCGTAAACGTCAAGGAGCGTGCCGAGATCCATTTCCGACCCCATTGACAGAAAATTCCCGAAGACGCGCAGGGAATGATCGCCGGCGTTCCCGACCGAGACTTTTGAAGCGAACAGCTTGGCGTTTTCGCTTATCTCCAGCGTGCCGTCGGAAGAGAGGGTGGAGTTCACGAGCTGAAGGCTGCCGTCCGTCATCACGGCAAGGTCGTCGTTGGCGGTGACGATTAGCGCGCTGTTGGTCAAAACTACGCTGCCGCTGGCGACGTAGAGCATGGCGGAATGTTCTTCCGCGGGCGCGACCGTTATTCTCGAGTCAAAGGCGTAGATGTTCCCGGAGAAGACCGAGAAGTCCGTGCTGCCGGATTCGTTTTTGACGCTGAGCGTTATGTTGGAGAAGGAGAGATCGCCGAAAGAGTGGTCGAAGGCGCCGACGGTTAGAGCCGCGTTGGTGTTGCCGAAGAAGCGGATGTTGCCGTAGCCGGAGTCGATGCCGCCTATCACGCGGTTTTGGGAATTGGACTCCAAAAAGACCTTGAGGTAGCCGTCGCAGTAGATGTTGGTGCCCTGGAAATTGTCGAGGTAAAGGGAGCCGTGCCTGTATTTCCAGCCCTTGCCTTCCTTGTGCACACGCGCGTTCTTTCCGTCTATCAGAAGTTCAAAGGGCGCGGAGATATAGTATTCGTTGTCCACTATGACTTCCGGCATGTCGTCCGCGTTGAAGCTTTCCACTTCGTTCAGAAGCATGGCGCAGTCCCTGAGCCTAAGCGCGGTATCAGTCCCGCGGAAGATCACTCTTCCGTAGCCCAAAAAATTGCAGAAGCCGTAGTTGCCCCAGAGGGAGTGCTCCAGGCTGTCGAAGATGTTGGTGGAGCCGTAGGGGCACATGATGTCAAGGCCTCCCTTGAACTCTATCTTGCTGCCGCGGCAGCTGTACAGGACCAGGACGTCGTTGGTGAAGAGGAAATTCTTTCCCTGCATGCCGTCCTTTATTTCTTTGCCGTCTATTTTAAGCCACTTGACGCCCAGCTCCCGATTGCTTCCCGGGACCACCCATTTTCCCGCCGGGTCCGAGATCTTGTAATTTAGGGCCCAACTCTTAGCGTTGAAGGTCACTTTCACCTTGCAGCCATTGGTCAGTGTCTCGCCACCCTTATAAACGATATTGTTGGCAGTCAGCAGAGTCACTGGGTCAGCGATGAACCAGCCGTTGGTCTGGATGGAGTAGAGCCCCATGTTCATCTCGTCGTCGATGATGTCGTAGCCCTCGGAAAAATCCTCCGCTATGGTGGATTTGTAGGTCAGCTTGCTCGTTATGGCGCTTACGTTGACGGGATAGATGGTGTCGTTGAATATAAGGCAGTAGTCCAGCTCCGAATACTCTTTCTGCGGGAAGGAGTAGCTGAACTTCCTTTTGTCCGGGATGTATTTGACGACGGGCTCGTCCTCGTCCTTGTAGTACCAGGCGTTCTTTTTTATGTCGAAGGGCAGTTCGGCGTCCATTCCGACTTCCGGGCCTTCCCACATGTTGTAGCAGACAAGCTTGGCGCCCCGGCTGACTAAGTTTGTGAAGAGCTTGATGCCGGGGTAATAGATCCCGGAGGGCGGGATGGTGTTGAAGTTCGTCACGACGGTCATCCCCACTACCCAGCCCTTTATGTTCGAGACGAACTTGCTCTTCGCCTGTTCAGGATGCACGGTCCAATCGTGCTTGGCCTGGGCGCTGCTCGCTATAAAAGCGGCGAACAACAGCATTAGGGCAAATCGTCGCATATTTTGGGGTGGCGGGTGGGGGATATCAGACGTTGAAGCGTATCTCTATGATGCTTCCGTCCTCAATTATATAATTTTTGTCAACCAGTTTCACCAGCCCTTTCTTCTGGGCCTCGGACATGTTGAAGACGGTCATGAAGTCCTCGAAAGAGACTACGTCGGCTTTTATGAAGCCACGGGCCAGGTCGGAGTGGATCTTCCCGGCGCAGGTGACGGCGTCGGAGCCCACCGGCACGGGCCAGGCGTGGACTTCCTTCTTTCCGGCGGTGTAGAAGAACATCACTTTCGCTTTCTCAAGGCAGAGCTTGATGGCGTCGTTGACGTCCGGGGCTTCCTTTACGATGACGACCGGCTTGTACGAAAGGAAAGCCAAAACCGTCAGGATCTCCTTTTCGGCGTCCGTGAACTCGGCGTCGCAAAGCGGCTTCTCCTCGTTTAGGATGTCGCGGCATTTTTCCAAAAGCGCCTTCTCCTCGGCGCTCTCGGCCCGCTCAAGCCTTGTTTCGATCTTCTCCATATCCTCGATGAGGAGGTCCAAAAGGGCGTCTTCAAGGATTATGATGGCGTCCGCGTGCACGAATTCGTCCTTGTGCAGCTCGGCGAAGAAGGGCGAGTATTTGTCCGGCTTGAACTTTTCCTGGAGCGCCAGGAGCCTTTCGTCGTTGTATTTTACTTTGCCTTCGGGGTAATTCAGCTCATGAAATGCGATTCTCATAAAAATGCCTTGCTTTAATATTTTGCGGTTTTCTTTTTATCCGACGCGAACAAGAGATAGACTAGGGGCAGCACCACCATCATGACGATGCCGGAGAAGGTCACGCCGCCCACGGAAATAATGCCGATAGAGACGCGCAGTTCGCCGGCTATGCCTTTTGCCAAAGCCATGGGCAGCATGCCGATGGCGCTGGCGCAGGTCACCATCATGACCGGCGTGAACTGGTCCCTTAGCGCGAAGATCATGGCTTCGCGCTTGCTGACGCCCTGCGCCGCCGCCGTCTGGTTAGCGCAGTCTATGAACAGCACGGCCGCGTTGACGACCACGCCGATCAGCGTAACGACGCCAAGCAATACGAAGATGGAGATCTGGTGCCCGGTGATGAACAAAGACCACATGACGCCCACCAATCCCAAAGGCAGGGTCGTTAGGATGTAGATGGGGCTTGTGAAGGATTCAAGGATGGCCGCCAGGGTAAGGAAGGTCAAAAAGACCGCCATGATGGCCGCTTCAATAAAGTCGGGAATAGCCTCGTCCATGAATTCCGAGTCGCCGGCTGATTCGGAAGTGTAATCAGACGACATAAGCTGTTCTTTAGTTAGGACGTTGTTGACGTTGTCCATTGCCTTGCTGAGGGACCCGTTTTCCGTTAAGTCGGCGATGACGGAAACGGCTCTGCTCTTGTCGCGCCTGTAGACTTTGCTAGGCTGGTAGGAGTCCTGGATGTCCGCGACGGTCTCCAGCATAACGATCTTGCCGCCGGCGGGGATAGTGAAGTCTTTCACCTGGTTCTTGCCAGGGATCTCCTTGTATTTTACCCTGATGTCGTAAGTGCGGTCGCCTTTCCTGAAGTCCGCGGCCTCGATGCCGTCGATGTTGGCCCTAAGGCACAGACCCAATTCCTGGGCCGTCAGTCCGTAGTCGGACATGATGGCGCGGTTGGGGGTTATCTTTACCTCTTCCTTGCCGTCCCTTACCGACGTGTCGGTCGTGGTGATGTTCGGGTCGGTATCCAAGACTTCCTGGGCCCTGAGCCCGATCTTGTTCAGCATATCAAGGTCGGGGCCTCGGACGATCAGGTTCAGCGGCAGCTGCTGGCTGCCCATGGCGTCCAGAATAGAGATGGTCAGAATACAGTCGGTCTCGTCTTTCAAGCGTTCCCTGATCTCGTCCAGGCGTTTGAAAAGGCTCCACTTTCTTTGCGTTTTGTCCTTGAAGAAGAGCTGGATCTGGCCTAAGAAGACGCCTTCCGTAGCTTCCTGGATGTCGCCGTCCACCTTGCCTATCGTCACCATCGAATAATCGAGGTCGGAAAAGTCCGTCAGCTTCGATTCGATCGCGATTATCCTTTCGGTGGTGTGCTCGAGGTTGTAGTAGGTCGGATACTCGACCTTTACGCAGACGCGCGCCAAGTCAATAGGCTCGGTGAAGATGAAGCCTATTTTGTCTACCAGGGACAGGGACTGCAGAAGCAGTAAAAGGCAGACCAGAACGATGACGACCGTCAGGATCTTGGAGCGCGACAAAAGCTCCACGAAACGGGCGTACGTTTCCGCCAAGCTTTGCTGCAGCCCAACCACCAGATTCTCAAAGGCCTTGCCGAGGCCCGAGTCCTTTTTCTTCATGAAAAGGGCGCACAGTATCGGCGTTAAGTTAAAGCAGATGAAGATGGAGGCCAAATTGATGATCAAGGTCGCCATGGCGAACGGCCTAAAGAAAAGCCCCACGATGGACGTCATCATGGAAATAGGTATCATAACGACGACGTTGGTGCCCGCGGAGGCTAGAACCGCCACCGCCACGTCGCCAGTTCCCACCCTGGCGGCTTCCCAGGGATCGTCGAAATCCGGGAAGCGCTTGACGATAGACTGCAGAACGACGATGGAGTTCGAGACCAGAACGCCCGTCGACAAACCTAAAGCCAGAAGCGTCGCCGTATTCAGCGAGTTGCCGGTCAGGTAAATGAAGAACAGACTTATGATAACGGTCAGCGGCATAGCCACGCCCGCCACCACGGCCGTTCTAAAGTTCGCCAAGAACAGGATAAGGATGATGGCGCACAGCACGATACTGCTCATGATGTCGGATACGCCGCCTTTGACCATCGAGGAGACGATATTGGCGTCGTCTGAGACCCACACGAGCTCCATGCCATCCGGCATGTGTTCCTTGCGATCCTCGAAGCACTCCCTAATAAGCTTCACTACCTTGACCGTGTTCGCTTCGGACTTCTTGACGATCTTCATCAACACGCCCGGCCTGCCGTTTAGGGTAGCTCTCTGCCTGACTTCCTCCACGCTCATGAAGACCCTGCCCAGGTCTCTTAGGCAGATCCTCTGCCCGTTGTTGTTCGCGACTTCAAGATTGGCGATCTCTTCCGCGGTGTCGTATTCCGCGTCGAACCTTACGGAGAATTCCATTCCGTTTTCCCTGACGCGCCCGGAGGGGAGGTTAAGGATCTCGTCCTGCAGTTTCTGCACCAATTGCCCGGTGGTCAGGTTCGCTTCCGCGAGCTTCTCGCGGTCTATTTCAACGTGCACTTCGCGCTCGTTGCCGCCTACCAGCGTCACGTCCGACACGCCGCCCAGCGCCGCGAACTGGTCGCCCAGCTCGTTGTCCGCGTAGTCGTACATGTCGTCCACGTCCGCCGAGCCCGTAATGAAGATGTTCGCCACGGCGGTGGAGTTAATGTTGAACTTCTGGACGATTGGCCGGTCGGCGTCCGACGGCAGGTCGTCCATTATGGTGTCGAGCTTTTCCCTAACGTCCACCGCGGCAACGTCGACATCCACGTCCAAATTGAATTCCAGCGAGATATAGCACAGATTCTCCATACAGGAGCACTCGATGTGCTTAAGCCCGTCCACGCCGGCCACGGCGTCTTCAATACGTTTCGCTATGTCTTTTTCGATATCCGACGGCGTCGCGCCCAGCCAGGTCGTCGAGACCGTCACGTACGGGATATCCATCTGCGGCAAAAGTTCAAGCGAGATCTTCCTATAGGCGTTCAAGCCCAGCGCCACCAGCGCTATAAGAAGACACGATATCGCTACAGGCCTTTTAGTAGAAGCGTCTGACAAAAACATAACAGCAAACCCTATTTACTCATTACCTGCACGACATCGCCGTCCGAGACCTGCGACTGTCCTTCCACCAGCACTTTCATGCCTTCCTTGATGTCCGGCGACGACACTTCGATCATCCCTTCGGTATCCGGCCCTTTCACCACGGGCACTTCCTTAACTGTCTTCCCGTCCGAATCCAGGACATAAACGACATCATTGTCGCGCCTGTGCAGGACCGACGCCAGCGGCACCGCCAGACCGTTCTTGCTCTGCAGCTCGATCTCGACCTGCGTCAGCGTTCCCGGCACCAAATTTCCGTCCTCGTTGTTCAGGTACCCTTTGATGTCGAAGGTCCTAAGCTTCTCGTCGATCGTCGGGGCTTTCATCGCGATAGGATACGTCCCGACTTTCTCGCCCTTATAATACACCGTAAATTCGGTCTTGCCAGCCGTGATCAAAGAATAATACACCGCCGGCACGGCCGCCCACATTTCAAGATGATACGTATCGGCCACCATACACACCTGGCTTCCGACTCCTACGAAGTCGCCCGCCAGATAATTGCACCACACGACATACCCGGTATACGGCGCCAATGACACCGTATCCTCAAGATTCTTCTTGGCGATCCCTAAAGCGGCCTCCGCCTGCTTTACCTTATCCTCCGACAGCTTTATGTTCGCTTCCGCCACAGCCACATTAGCCTTGCTCTTCAAATACGATGCCTCATAATCCTGGTACTGCTCTATGGGCACCACGGCCTTCTCCAGCAAAACCTTATATCTCTCATAGTTCAGCTCATCCACATGGAAATCCGCCTTCACCTGCTCCAAATTAGCCCGTGCCACATCCAAAGAGCTCTTCGCCACGTTCAGATCCTGATCCGCCACTATGACGGACCTTTCCGCGTTCTCCTTGTCGATCTGGAAGAGCTTCGTCTCGCCCTTGACCGTCGGCGTACCCTTTACCACCCACACTTCGTCAAGATTCCCCGTCGCCCTTGCGCACGTAATAGCGTAATCGCTCGCTTTCAAGGTCGACAGCAGATTGATCTTGTAAACGAAGTCCCGTCGCGCGACAGTAGCGCACACGACTCTCACAACAGGCTTCTCTTTAACGGCAGCCGCCTCCTCCTTGGCGCAGCCAAAGAGCAGCACAACCAGCATCAGGGGGATATAACGCATAAAAAACATCCTCATTTTATTTTTTAGTTTAAAAGGATATTTTACCATATCTCACCCCCCTTCCGCACAAAAACAAAAAGCCCCGCCAAGCGGGGCTTTCCAAAACGCTCACTTCGAGCTCTTGACCGCCACGGTCTTTTTCGCTCGCGCGCCGATATTCCGAGTCTTAGTCACCGTCACGCTCTTCCCGTCTCCACTCTTCTCATTCCCGCTCCTAACCAGCGTCAGCAGCAGCTTAAGCGGCCCCACATCCTTGCTCGTCCCTATCCCACACACTTTCCCAACCGCGTTCCTAACCAAAACCACCGGCAGCACCTCCTCAAACACGACCGCGTAAAAAGCATACAGCCCCCGATCGATCGCCATAGCCATCGCCTCAGGCCGCATGCTCCACCCACGTCCGCCATACGTCCCTCCCAACAAAACGATCGCATCCGGATCCTTCGTCTTCGGCCCAGCCAACTCCACCCACGACACTTCAATATCACGCATAGTTACCTCCTACGCTAAATGATTACAAGTTCTATCTATTTTATTAGCAACTAGCATTTCCACTAATCGCTGCCACCGCTTTCATCTGCAATTGCTAATTGCTATTTCTTTTGCTGATGTTTGATCTCTTCCTCTATGCGTCTCAGTTCTTCTAAATCAGATTGATCAGCGAGTTTCGCTTCCTCTGCCCTACGCCATTTATCAAATTCTTCGTAACGCTCGGATGAGATTTCAACAGCGGTTTCGTGGCTAACAGTTCCAGCTCCTTGTAAAACATCAAACAGATTTGAAGACAACATGTTGTCCACTGTTTCTATCCAGAACTGAAGAGTAAGATCTTTTCGCTGTTTTACTCGCAATTCAGCCGTTTCAAGAAAAATAGTTGTGATTCTGTTCAAAGTATCTATTTCATCAACAGAAAGGTAGTTTTTGGCAATTATAACATCCTCTTTTCTAACAATGGTTCCTTTCCATGTTGTGAGTCCCATGTTAGGTTTAGTAGCATCTGAACGATTAAAAATTAGCTCTGCTGCTGTATTTCCAGTGGCTGCAAATAGTAGTTTGTTTTGAACTTCAGCGAAGAATTGAAGAGTTTTTTCTTCGTTTCCGCGATAATCACTAGACAATGCAAGCAAATCGCGCACCTTTTGGTAGAACCTCTTTTCCGATGCTCTAATGTCACGTATGCGCGCAAGAAGTTCATCAAAATAGTCTGGGCGGCCATCAGGATTTTTCAGTCGATTGTCGTCCATTGTGAAACCTTTAACGAGATACTCGCTTAGGTGGGCGTTCGCCCATTGGCGAAATTGGGTGCCGCGAATGCTACGCACACGAAAACCTACCGCTAGGATCATCTCCAGAGCATAGTAAGTAACTTTATATTTTTTACCATCAGGGGCAGTTGTTAAGTAATACTTAACAACTGATTCATCAAGTTCATTTTCAGAAAAAATCTTTGAGATAAGCATTGAGATATTCGGCTTTGACACTGCAAACAATTCTGCTATCTGCTTTTGATTAAGCCAGATGCGTCCGTCACGCGACATCAAAGACACTTGCGTGTTGCCATCATCTGTTGTATAAAGTATTATCTTGCCTTCTTTTTCTGTCATTTGAAATCTCCTATAAATCTTAACTAGGAAAACAATTGTCCTAATCTCAGCCAAATTACTTTAGCATATTATATCACATATTATTTATAAAATGTTCTTACGCTTTTGCTTACTAGTAAATATAGTAGAATCGTAAGTCAAGCTCACACTTGTGGACCTGACTTCAATAGCAACTTATCAACTTCTTCTTTTTCTTTTCTTCACCAAATTTTCTTCCACAGCTTTGTCAAAGTCTTCCATCCGTTTTTTGCTCTTTGAAAATCATCATATTTTTATTCAAGTAAGCTAACTTCTAACATTAGAAGCAGAAGGTTTATTATTGTTTCGAGCATCAATCAATATAACATCTGGACATCCTATAATATTGAGATCATTCAGTACTTTTGTAACCTTCTCATATTCTGCATCTGTAAAATATAGAATTGCCTTTATTGCCCGATCTGTTTCTGATGCGGTTTTATATACGTCAACCTGTTTTTCCAGGTTTTGTTTCAATTTGCTATTCGATGCCAATTTGAATTCAACCAGCGTAGAATTCTTCTTTCCATAGGAGATTTTGTAATCTACTGGCCCCCTGCCGTTGTTAACTTCCCTGTTTACATCAAGTGGCGTTCCATACCATGTCAATCGAAACATCACCTGAAGATCGCTTTCCCTTTTCACAGGTTTCCCATTTACGTAGAAAAAACGATATCCATCTTGATCTTCTATGACTTGCTTCAGATACTTAACTCGCCGTAAGGATTCTTCATGCGCATCTGGAACGGTTTCATAAAACCCTGTCTTATTTTTCAGAAGATCAACCAACCCTGTTAATTGTGTCTGAAACATCAACTCAACCTCAGAAACTTGTTCCTTACTTACAGAAGTTGCCTCCTTCTCATGGTCCTCTTTGTACTTTACGTAATAATCTATAAGTTCTGGATGCTTAAGAAGCAGTATCTCGGCAGCTCGATCTTTTTCTGTTTTTGTTGGGTATTTATCACCCGTCCCCAAAATGCTAGAAAGATATTGGTCTAACTCAAATCGCAGCGTTTCGTCATCTACAGAAGGTGCTATTGTCTGCAAATTTCGAAGCATATCGGAACGATTTATAAAAGTGTCGTCTCTGGTCAGTATACACTTCGGCGTAAGAAGCACATAATCGTTCTCAAAGTACGGGAGATAATATTTTTGTGGGACCCATGTCCTTGTTTCATAGTTGAAATAAACTTTGGGAATCGTGAGATCCTTGCATTGTGAAGGATCCAAGTTTTCACGAGCAAATTTCTCTGTATATGTTAAAAGATATTTTTTGGCAAAATTAGTGGTAAAGTCGCTAATTTTGTCCCTTCCAACATTGGAACTAATCAGACACAACTTCTCCATATGGGGTGCTTTCGTTATGGTCTCCTTGCCAAATGATTTAAATATGGACCCAAGTCCACGATGTAGCCCATAAGCAAAATCACGACCGAGACCGCGACCTGCGTGTCCATCAAGACTGAAACCAAGCCATGTTTGTTTTACTTCAGAGAAGAGATACCATGCTTTAAGCATCCCCGCCGTAGGCTCTTTGTTCCCTTCAGATTGGATCTGCAAGAACTTGAGATAACTGATCATCTCATCGTGAATCGCCCTTAACTGTTCATCTTCGCTGTTGAAAAGCAAAAACGGGTCAATGAATAACGGAAGGTCATTAATAAGAGATATGTTGACGGCTCCATAAGCTTCAATAACATCTTCCGAGATATCAAAAAAATCGGAGAAGTATATATTTACACCATTTTTCATAATTCAAAGGGGTGTGGACAAACCCTGAACTGTTAAAATTGTTAATAATTTGATGAGCTGTCTTTTAATCTCGCGTTATTACGTTCTCAATCGATCATTTTTCTGAGAACTTTTTCTAGTGTTTCGTCGTTATCCGAGAAATCAATTCTCGTATAACTACCAGGAGCAAAAATGTATTTTTGATTTTTATAATTATTTAAATAGTAGTTGTATAAATGGTTTTCGTAGTCGCCATGCTTGCTTGTTGTTGTATCCGAGATATTAGGCCAACTCCAATCTTCTATAGCTTTATAAACAAAACTATCAATTACAATTCCTGATAATTTATAGCTACTAAAATTTTTATTTCGAATAAATCGCATGTGTTGACACGTATCAAACAACAAACCATTACTAGAAATGTTTTTGTCTTTCATAACCTTCTGCTCGGTAAGAGGATTTGTTGAAAGCCAATTCCCGCCCATGTTTGTGTCTGGATATCTGAATATGATGTTACCCAATCCATCGTTTTGTGAGAATGCAGGCAAAACTTCAAACTTAATATTATCGCTAAAATTGACTTTAACAACTTGTCCATCTGCACGAATATCTGTATTAGGGTACGTGTTCTGTATAGCATCTTTTACTGCCTGAAGGAGACGAGATTGCCCGTTGCCTTTATAACGATCAAAACGATAGTATTCATCCCTTGGTAGATCTACTAAAACGTCAACATCACTCGTGCTAATCGCTGTTCCCCGGCCATAAGAACCAACAAAAATACTATGATGTTGGTCGTCATGAATGTTCCAGAATTCTTGATTTATTGCTCTTGTAATGGCGTTAAGTCTTGTTGTTATTGCATTACAAGTTTCAACAGGAATGGGTTGGCCGCTTTTTATTACACAATTCATTTTATTTTTCTCAAATTATATGGGAGATAAGAATCAATTTCTTCGTCAGTAAAAGTATTGTCTCTTTTTTTGTCAAGAGCTATTTCGGCCTCTGCAACGGCTTCGTCTGTTGTTTGTGGAGACTCCATGTATATTTTATTTGCCTTATTCATTAGTTTGTTATAACTTTCTTCTATTTCAATAGATGTTTTGCTCCTTAATTTAATTGATGCAATAAGACTCTTAATTTCATTTCTAACAATTAATAGCATGTTCGCAGCTGTTTTGTGCGACTTAATTAAATTGCTGAAATTATAGGATTTTAAATAAATAGTAAAAAAGATTGTTAAGCAGGATAATATAAGCGAAGCTATGAGCGATAATAGTTTCATTGATGGACAATCGCTGAACAAACCAAGCAAAATTCCTATAGATGTCAATGAACAACACGCAATATTCCATTTTTCCATGCGTTCATACTTTTTGTGATATATATCCGCTTGTTTTTCTTGAATTTTGTGTGACCATACAGCACTTGCAAACATATCGCGAACAGCATCTTCTAGAATGTCATATTGATCGGGCATATAAACTTCCTTTTTTTATTGCGTTATTGAATTTGAAATTTGTTTGATTAATGTTATTTTTTATTAAACATTAAAATAAGCTTTAACTTTTTCACAATACGGTAACAGTTCTCTTATCTTGGCAACAATACGATGTTGCTCTTTGATAGGGGGGAGAGGAAAAGCGAGTCCCCTTACTGTGTCTCTGTCAATTCCTGGTATCATACTTTTAGCTTTTCTTTGCAGATTTGATATGCTTATTTCTATAAAATATCGTAAGTACTCTTTATCTATACTTATCTCTGTTATAGCCATTATTTGTCTTGCTATATGAGCTTCTGA
>JAFSWV010000074.1 GCA_017444325.1 bacterium
CCATAAAAATCTCACTTTTTGTTGTTTATTTCATTTTTAATTGTGAATAGAGATTGTACCATAAGCGCCCCTCATTGTCAAAGCCAAGCCTCTTTGGAAATTTGCTAAAATTTGACTATGACTTCTTTTAGGCTAAACTACCTGGAAACCCCTAAGCTTTCCGTTGCGGAACAGATCGCTCTGGACAGAGAGCTTATGTCCGAAGTCGGGAAGGGGACAAGGCTTCCGCTGCTCAGGTTTTATGACTTTCCCGACGAGGCCATTGTCTTAGGCCTTAGCCAGGAAGAGGAAAAGTACGTCGATAAAGCCGCGGCTGAAAAGGACGGAGTGCCCGTCCTCAGGCGTTTCTCCGGCGGGGGAACGGTCTTCCTTCACAAGGGCTGCTTAGTTTACACGATAGTGACAAATCTAGCCCCGCCTTTCAAGCGCTTTGACGTCATGGGCGCTTATAGGACAGCCTTTGCGCCGTTAGTTGAAGCTTTTTCCAAGAGAGGACTGCAGCTGGAGTTTCACGAACCCTGCGATCTAGCCATCGCCGGCAAAAAGATCGCCGGCAACGCCCAGAGTCAGCGTCAGGGTGCTCTGCTCATTCACGGCAGTTTCCTCATCGCTCCAGACCTCCGAAGAATCAAACGCTACCTTAAGGAGCCCGATGTTCGTCCCGACTACCGCGCCGAACGTTCTCACGAAGATTTTCTTCTGCCGCTTTCAGAAGTCGGCTTTGATGAGCAAAAGCTCAAAGCGCTGCTAATCGACGCTTGGTGCTGATAGAGCGAATGCTCGAATAATGATAAAATAAACCAGAGTTGTAACAATTGCGGAGAACGCTCGTATGAAGAATCTTAAACTTGTCATTCTGGCGCTTTTTGTTAGCGTAAATGCGCTTTTTGGAGTTGAGAATGTATTCTGCGACTGCGCCGGGGAAAATCAGCAGGTCTTGGTTCTGCCGAATGTGGTCTGCAGTACCGAAACTATCGTTCCCGACAGTTCTTTTCCCCTCGACTGGGAGGGGACCTACGACGGCGGCAGCAGCAAGCTGGTCATCCGCCGCAGCATGGATATGCATCTTGACCCAATAGGCGAGGGGGAAGGCGACACGGTGGTCACGGGAAGCATAACCATCTGGCCCTACGAGGGGGACCTCAACTCCGTTTACGAGGGTTCGTATAAGTTCAGCGGCACTTTCAACAGGACCACCGGGGAAATAGTCATCCAGGGCAACGAGTGGGTAAGCTATCCTGTGAAGAAAGACGGCGGGGAAGCGCCGGACTGGGACTTTTTCGTTTTCAGCGGGAATATGGGCTCCGGCAAGCTCACCGGCGCCACGGTCCGGGGTAACTGGAAGATGTACCCCAAGAACTATGACGGCGACGATATCGATTCCGGGTTCCAGCTGGCGAAAGACAACAACAGTTTCGTGCACAGCAACAAAGAATACGGCGGATTTACCGGAACGACCAACTATGTCGTCAGCGCGGAACTTTTCAACAGGCTGAAAGAGTTCACTTCAAGCGAATCGGAAGTCAATCTCCTGAAAAAAGAAATGTACGAAGAGTGGTACGGCTCCTGCTACGGCATTTCCACAACCATGGCGTTAACTTTCAAAAAGCTCCTGGATGCCGAGGATATCTCGGGTGTGACGCTGGTCTCGAACGAATATTTCCGTATGCCTCAGCCCAAGGAAGATGAAAAACTCATGGGCGTCATAAACTACTACCAGCTCACCCAGTTTCTGGAAAATTACGGCGACACTGCCGGGAAGCGTAAAAATTACAACCCCTCCTTGTGGAGCGGCTGGATCAAAAGCGAAGGCGAGAAGCATTCCAACGTCAGCCTTTCGGGCTTTTTGGGCAATCTTGTGAAGGACGCCAAGGACGCTTGCGAAAAGGGCAGCGTGCTGCTTCTCGGGTTTAGCTGCTATGACTTCGGGCATCTGGTCATGGTCACGGGCTACTCTGTCAGCGAAGACGGCTACCGGCTGACGATCTATGATATGAATTCTGTTGGGGAATTTGGGGATAGCGGCCATTTCTCTTACATGAACATCGCCAAGGATCTTTTGTCTTTTAACTTGGTCACCGGCGACGGCGATATCATAGACGAGGACAATTACATTAACGTAAGTTATTTGGAGCCGACGCCGCTTGACGAGATCAAATACTGCGCCTCGGCAGAAAAAAGCCGCAACTCGAAGGACGTCACGCTGATCTTTGGCTCAGACAGTCCATTCACCCTGAAAACCTCCAAAGGGAAGACGCTGACTTACAGAAGGTCCGCCTTCAGCGGAGACCTTCCCATCGACGACGTCAACTACAAGGAAAACAAGATCAAAATAAAGACCAAGCGCTGCGAAGCCTTCAAGATCTTTCCGCTTGGGAAAAACATCGACATCCAAATTTACGATGACGACAATTACAAAGGCGTAAAAGGCAAAAACATCAGATCGATCGATCTTGCCCTCACAGGCGACACGAAGCTGCACGGAAACTCCTACGCCTTCAAAGCCTATTCCTCCGTCGAGGAGATGCTGGATGAGGAGGAAAGCGGCCTGGCTTCCATCAGCGGCAAAGCCAGCGGCTCTGTCACCATCCGAAGCGGAAAGGAAAAAGTGGAAGCCAAATCCAGCAGCAAGATCTCGCATGTCAGAACGGCTGTTTATCAGGACGTTAGGATCGCGGGAGGAGAGATCAAGGGCAGAAGAAACTCCGTCTCCGTCAATGCCGCGGAAGATCTTTCCAACCGTAATCTTAATGAAAGCGGCAAGATCTTTTTCGGGAAAGACGCCTATGTTTTCAGGGGAAATCAAGTCAAGCCTAAGATCTCGGTCTTCGCCGGCGCAAAGGGCTTGAAGAAAGGCAGGGATTACAAAGTCAGCTACTCCGACAACAAAAAGCCCGGAACCGGCACGGTGACCGTGACCGGCATCGGGGAATACAAGGGCGAGATCTCAGCCACCTTCCCAATCGTGTCAAAAAAGGCGGATTTGCTATAATCGGTGTAGAATGTTCGCACCTTTTTAACTAAAACATTACCTCCGGGAGAAAAATATGGAACCTCTTATTATCAACGGAAATGAAACGGCGGCTGCCATCCGCGCCGAGATGGCCAAGGAAGTGGAAGAAATGAAAAAGCAGGGCGTCGAGCCCGGACTTGGCTTCGTTCTGGTTGGCGACAACCCCGCTTCGCAGGCTTACGTCAGGATGAAGAAGAAAGCCTGCGCGGAAGTTGGCATCACCGGTTACGATTACGAGCTCCCGAAGGAAACCACCCAGGAAGAGCTTCTGAAGCTGGTGGACGAACTGAACCACGATCCCAAGATCGACGGCTTCATCGTGCAGCTGCCGCTGCCGAAGCACATTTCCGAAGAGGCGGTCATCGCCGCCACCGATCCCAAAAAAGACGTGGACTGCTTCCATCCCGTGAATGTCGGCAAGCTCTGCATCGGCGACACCGACGGCTTCTATCCCTGCACGCCCTACGGCGTGGTGGTATTGCTGCAGAGAGCCGGCATCGAAGTGAAAGGCAAACACGTGGTCATAGTCGGCCGCTCCAACATCGTTGGCAAACCGTTGGCCAACCTGCTAGTCCAGAAACGCGACGGCGCCAACGCCACCGTCACGATCTGCCACACCGGCACGAAGGACATCCCCTCCATCACCAGGCAGGGCGACATCGTGGTGGCCGCCATCGGCCGCCCCAACACCATCACCGCCGACAGGGTGAAAGAAGGCGCTGTGGTCGTTGACGTAGGCGTCAACAGAGTCGAGGATCCGACGGCCAAACGCGGTTACCGCCTGGTTGGCGACGTGGACTACGAGAACGTCGCACCTAAGTGCTCCGCCATCACGCCGGTCCCGGGCGGCGTCGGTCCCATGACCATCGCCATGCTTTTGGGGAACGGCCTGAAAGCCGCCAAGAGGAGACTCCCTAAATAAAAGATGCTAAGCGCCGCGCTCATACTGGCTCTGGCTATTTTCGGCCTGCTGCTCTTTATAGGGCGCGTTTCCTCCAGGCTGACTGAGAGGATCAGCGACCGCTATCTTTCTTTGGACATACCGTCGGGAATTTTGTGCGTCCTGGCGGTATGTCTTTATTTTTATATCCTCTTTTACAGGCGGGATCTTTTCAACG